>CAYZKZ010000120.1:0-8653 GCA_964479325.1 uncultured Muribaculaceae bacterium | reverse complement strand
TCAACTTCATTAGAACGCCCTGTGAGAAATATTAGTCAACTCGTATATAGTTCCCTAAAGTAAAGCCAAAAATTACTGCGTTTTCCGATTAAAAGCATCAGACTGTAGCCACAAAGAGGATGGCGTTTGAGACACGCCATCTCTCTTTGACATATTCATCAACAGCGCCGTCAGGCAACGCTATCTGTTGGTGACAGGGAACTCGGTGACACGCAGGGTCGTGCAGCCGTACGGAATCAGCACGATGTCTTCCTCCTCAGGGAAAGTCCCCTGGTAAAGCGTGCTGAACGGCAGCGGTCCTGTAGAGCCATTATATTCGTGCCAGAACGGAACTCTCTTGCCTTTCGTCCGGATCTCAAGCGGAGCGTTCTCCTGATTCCAAGGGTAGCCGGACACATTCCTGCGCACCACCTGGAACGCATCCTCGATGTTGTCCAGTGCCTTGGCCTGAAGGCAATAGTTCCAAGGGGTCGTCGGCAGAACCTCATAGTACCAGTCGCCGTGCTGTCCGTTGAACTCACCGTCAAAGGAGACCTTTCTCCATTGCTCCCCGATGCGCAGGGCATAGACCAGAGGGCCTCTCTCGACCACGGCGGATCTTTCGTACCACCTGCTCACCGTCACCTTCATAGGCAGTGTCAATTCAATCAGATCCCCGTCATTCCATCGCCTGTCTATCGAGACGATTCCCCCATCTGTCTTGACATCGCAAGCCTTTCCGTTGACAGTCAGAGACGGAGTCTCGCACCATCCGGGGATTCTGAGACGGACAGGAAACGACACCCTGCGTTTGGTCGAGACCGTGATCCTGATTGTCTCGTCAAACGGATAATTCGTCTCTTCCTTCAGGGTAACCTCTTGACCATCGGCCACTTTGGCAGTGACGTGGCAAGGAGCGTACACCATAGCGGCCAGTCCTCCGTCATCGGTGGCGAACCAAAGATGCTTAGTGAATTTCGGCCAGCCCTGGTGCATATTGGCGGTGCAGCAAGGATAGCCGCAAAGCACTCCGAAAAGCTGGTCCGTGCCATTGTAGCTCGTCACGAAATTGCGTCCTCCGTTTTTGGAGATTTCTATCTGGTTGAGCTGCTGGTAGTACTGACGGGCGTCATAAGCGTCGGTGGTCTGGGTCGGGAGAGCGTTGAAAGTCACTCTCTCCAGCAGATCCGCCCAATCCGTACGGCCTGTGATCTCGATCATCTTCTCAAGAGAGAACATCATCTCGACCGCCGAGCAAAGTTCCGAGCCTTGGGTCGGATCTCCGGAATGGAGAAGTTCGTCAGCGCCATAAAGTCCTGTCGGCCAACCGATTGTCCTTCTGATGTCGGAAAGTCCCACATCAATTGAGGACAGGCTCTCTTCATCCTTCGTCCTTTGGTAGCGGATCACGGGTTCCTTCAACCCTTGGGCAAGGTTGACGCAATGAAGCGAGAACAATGAGGTAAGGGTGGTCCTGTCGGACAGCCGTCCATTCCAATCAGCTGTCTGGGAGGCGAGGATGTCGCCGAGATCCAGAAGAAAGTCGTCGCCGGTGATGTTGTAGAGCCAATAGACCACATAGAGGTTGTCACCGCCGCGTTCCCTGGCCCAGTATGTCCAGTGATTGAGCGGAGTCTCCTTCAGATGCTCGTACTGGTAGCGGAAATACTTCGTGAAAAAAGTCAGGACACGCTTGTCGCCGGTAGCGTCGTAGTACTGCTTGAGAAACTTCAACACAACCATTCTCGGCCACCAATCCCTGGCGTTCGACCGCTGAAGTCCGCGTTCATATTCAAGATCCACGGCGGGGCCGAAGAATCCGTCCTCCGTCTGGCTGGCCAAAGCCCACTCTACCCACGGCTTCGCCTTCGCCTTAAGAGCCTCGTCATCAAGAGTGTAGGCAAGCGGGACAAGGCCATCGATCCAATAAGGGCCTCTCTCCCACATATCCCCGTCACCTCCAAGCCAACCGTTTCGCTCACCCATCACGTGCGGATAGATCTCATCCAGATGCCCGGTAAGTCCGTCCGCCATCCTGCGCAGCTGATCCTCCAGCCAGCCATCAGCCCTCACACTCCCCAACGGCAGTTCCACAAGCGGCTTATGAGCCAGCGGAACCCTGTTGTTGGTGTACAGTTCCGCACCGTCCTTGCCATAGCCGGAAAAACAGCAGGCACCAGAAATCATAGCGACAAGTAATAATCTATGTTTCATTTCGTTGATTTATTGAATAATCGTAATTTGTTTTGTGACCGGAGACTCCTTGTCAGTTTAAGAGAGGTGTACCCGCACCTGTGACCAAATGCGGGCGCACTTCTCCGACACCATTATTAATACACAAAACATTATTTCAGTTCAACCCACTGATAGGTGGTGCCACTGTTCATCAGAAGATAATATGTCACAGCCCGCGCGGTCTTTGATCCCTTAGAGACAGAGATGTAGTACCAGCCTTTGAGAGCCTCGGCGCCCTCACCGCCCTTATTGAACTCATCGAAAGAGAACAACGCCTCACCTTTAGCGTCCGTGACTTTTGTCAGAAACACATTACGATCCTCGTCGCGGTCCTTCTCATTTTTGAATATCTTAACCGTAGCCCCATCGACAGGCTGCGTCATATTCTCGTCAGACACAACGGCCACACAGAAATTCCAAGGAATCTCCCGCTCCAAAACCTCAAACCTTCCGCTTCTGTCACAAGATGACAAGAAGATGGCAACAAGAGCCAAAAGGCTCACAATCATATTTTTACTTTTCATTGCAGTCAAGATTAAAATTCATATTCCTTATACTCGTCCTTAGGGCCGCCGAAAGTGTAGTCCTCAAGCCCGTAGAAATCGATCTCCACCTTAGGGACAGGCAGCTCGCGGTAAGACCTTGTCGTCAGCTGGAACTTGTCAACCGGAGTCCTGCGGCGATTGTACCAACCGGTGGAAGAGCAGGCGAAGCAGCACTCAACAAACATTTCGTAATATACCGCCTCGATGATCTTCTCCTTGGACGAAGAAGCGTCGATGTCGCTCATTCCGCCGATCTTCTTGTGCGTGAGATTGATAAGTTCAGCGGCCTCAGCCAGTTTCCCGTTGTTCGCGAGAGCCTCGGCATAGATAAGATCGGACTCTGTCTTTGTGAAAAGATAGAGCGTACCCTCTCCGCTTGGCTGGCCGGTAAGGGAGAAGCGGTTGTTCTCACCCATATAGTATGAGCTGTATGAGTCATTGAACTGCGCTCCGCTTCCGGTAGTGATCACATTGGTATAGACAAAATACTCAGGATTGTTCAGACGGGCGTCCGGACAGTTGACGACCTTAGGCATAGGGCCGTCCTTCGCGAAGCTATAGTCCTTAGGGATCGGCCAGACAGCGCCTTTGTCATCCGGAGCCATCATCGAGATGATCCTCATACTCGGACGGACCCACTGGCTTGTGTGGTAACCGGCCACAGCCTGAGACCAGCATCCGTAAGTGGCCTCATTGGCGGGCATCTCAGCGCAGATGTCCTCGGTGAGACCGTTCTGAGCATATTCCAGAACTTTTTTCCAGTCAGGAGTGTCGGCCTTGTTCGTTCTCGGATAGTAGGCAAGAAGTCTGGCGGCCATAAAGCTTGCGACCCGCATCAGCTTATTGTTATCCCCTACGGCATCGCCCGGGAACGTGCCGTCGAAATTAGTGAACGTGTTGTTCTTGCAGATGTCGATGCACTTGTCCAGATAAGCGAGAGCGGCGTCCCTGATCTCCGACGACGGCTTGATGTCACCTTTGGTTATCGCATCCACTTCCGTGTTTTCGGTAAGCAGGAAGCACTTGTCGAAACACAGGGCCATCTCCGCATAGGCGGCTCCCAAAAGGAAATAATTGTTGGCGTACAGCTTGAAATTCATCTCCTTGCCGCCCTCCAGATAGACAAGGTCGCCCTGATCCATTCTGGACACCATACCGCGCACTGTGTTGATGATGCTGTAGAAATTATACCAACGGGACTTCGGAGCCGAGCTGGACGGATCGGTGTTGGCGATTTCCGGTTTCTCATAACCGGAGTACTGGTAATAGTACGTCTTCATATCCCAGTTGCCGGCGCTTGGAGTGAATATGTCAGCGTTCGTGGCCATATTCCAGGACGGTTCAGTGCCGTAGCCAAGCATATACTGCCAATAGTTGACATAGGCACCCTTCACGAGGGACGGGTACTGGTTGATGTCACCCATCACCACATTGATGTCAGGGGCATATTCATTAGGAATATCCATATTTGAGAAATATCCATCGCAGGAGTTCAGACAAAGCGAGGCCGCGGCGGCGATGAACAATAATTTGGCTTTCATAATTTCTGTCTGTTTAATTAGAATTCAATTGTTATTGTACCGGAAACCGTACGGATGTCGGAAGGGTACTTAGGAGTGTCCGTTCCCTCCAGGATTGAACCGCTGTAAGTGTCTGTCTCCGGGTCCGGTCCAGAGTACCTTGTAAGAGTCAGAAGATTACGTCCGATGACACCCAGCTTGATTCCCTTGAGGAAATTAAGTCCTATTTTCCCAAGCTGGTTCTCATTGAAAGAATAATTGAGGGCGAACTCACGCAGTTTGATGAACGAGGCATCCTCGATAAAGCTCTCGCGAGAGTGCTGGTTGTTGTACTTCAGAGGCTTGCGGTTCTCCCAGTCCCTGTCAGACATATCCCAGAATGCGGCGTTTCTACCTGCGAAGCTCATATACAGGCGAGTGTTGTTGTAAAGGAGGCCTCCCTTTTGTCCGGACAGAGTGAAATAGCACATCAAGCCTTTGTACCTGAAGGTACTGGTCAGGTTGGCGTTGAAGTCAGGGAGCATATTCCCGACACTCACCTTCGCATTGGAGCCGTTCTCGTCCAGGACGTTAAGATGGCGTTCCTCCACCGTGCCGACTTCCTTCTTTCTGACAACATAGCCGTAGTTGTTGAGACAGAAGACATCTCCCACGCTCTGCCCCGGCTTGATCTCCTTGCTTGTGCGCACCTCGTCGAGCGACCTGGCGAACTTTGTTCCGTACATCTCGCCATACTTCGAATGCGAGGCGATCAGAAGAGCGCCGCTACCGGTGTAGAAGTCAGGACGGCCAAGCTCTCCTATCCTTTGGGTCAGCCTGTCCCAAGTCAGATTGACATCCCAGCTGAAGTTCTTCTTTCGGATGATGTCAACCCCGATGGAAAGCTCGTAGGCGTTCGTGTAGAACTCGCCTATGTTAAGGTACTGGTACTCAAAGCCTGTGACTCCGGACACGGACATCGCGTAAGGCATATCCACATTCTTCTTATGAGAGAACGCGAAGTCAAGTGTAACCCTGTCGAAGAGTCTGGCGTCCAGACCGACCTCAAGTTCCTTTGAAAGAGCCGGCCTAAGATTCCGGTTGCCAAGCTGCGACCCACCGTAAAGTGATCCGTTGCTCATACTATAGACCTCATACTTCGCTCCGTAAGCAGGAAGGATACCAGCCGTTCCGTAGGAGACACGGGGTTTGAGAAGATCCACATTAGGAATCCTGAATGTCTTGGCCGCGTTCCAGGCCGCCGAGACACGGTAATAGGTCTGCCACCTTGCGTCATCACCAAGGACCGACGATCCGTCACGGCGCACAAGAGCGTCAAGCATATATTCCTCCTTCCAGTCGCTTTGGAACACCGCAGTCATACTGTTGGAGACAATCCTGCTTCCCCAGGATGTGATGTCAAGTGTCTCAGGGTCAGCCTGGTCAAGGGATATGATGTCCATTCCTGAAACAGCGAGCTTGCTTCCGGATGCGCTGAATCCCTTGTTCTGAGTGTCCTCATAGAGGTACTGGAGACGGAGATTCGTGTTGAAGTCGCCGAATTTCTTTGTAAGCAACGCGCTGGCCTCCACATTATGCTTGAACGCATTTGACTCGTAGTTGCTCACGTCGCCGGTGGAGCGGTCCGTACCATCCGGGCTGTTGACAGTCAGACGGCCTTTCGGAACGAGTGACATCTGATACTTCTGAGAGTAGTCAATGCTGTAAACCGCATTGAAACTCAGCCAGTCCGTAGGGATGTAACGCAGTCCGTAACTTCCAAGGAAACGATTGCCCGTGCTTTCCGCGCGTTTGTTGGCGACATCATAAAGCGGGTTGATGTTGTTACGTGTCGAGACAACGTTAGGATTCACCTTATAGTCAGAGCCATCGAGATTCTTAGCCATAAAATCCGCGCCCTTGTCCGAATAATAGACATCATCGAAGTTGATCGAGCGCTCATCGGTTATTGTCCTGACAAACAGGTTCGAAGTGTTGAACGAGACCTTGTCGGAAAGCTTTGCGTCCATATTCACGCGGAAGCTGGTACGGTTCTGGCCATCCAGCAGCTTCACGACACCAGGATTCTTGGTGTTCTGTACAGAGGCGTAGTAGTTGATGTCCCCACTCTTGGAGCGGCCTGTAAGTCCCAAAGTGTTGGAAGCATAAAAGCGAGGGACGAATATGTCATCGTAAGAATCCCGATCCGGCCATTTGTTGTCCCAGATCGTGTCATCCTCCATTGTGGATGTAGGCAGTCCGTCCGCTCCCACGACATAGCCGTGGGCATTGGACCGCTGAGGGCGGAATCCCAACCAATTAGGTCCTTCCTCTGTCTTGAATGTCACTCTTACCGTGCCATTCTCCAGACTGGAGCCTCTTTTTGTTATGATGTGGACAACGCCACCGGCAGCCTTAGAGCCGTAAAACGAAGCCGCTGCCGCTCCCTTGATGACCTCTATGTCCTCGACATCCTCCATATTGATGTCTTTGAGAGAACCTTCCGTGACAATTCCATCCACAATGATCAACGGCTGGGCGTTGCTGTCAAAGGATGTTCCTCCACGGAGCTTGATGATAGGCTCCGATCCAGGATTACCGTTAAGATAAGAAATCTTGACACCCGGCATCTTTCCCGCAAGGGTCACGGCGACATTGTTACCGGTAACCTCATTAATAGAGGCCTCGGAAATCTTCTCGACAGTGAAAGGCAATGTCGCCCTTGAAGTACCTCTGGCCACACCTGTCACAATGACATCAGCAAGTTGCTCGGCTGAATCCTCCAGAACAACTTTTACGGATGAGCCCCCCACAACAACCTCCTGAGAGGCATAACCAAGAGCCGAGATCACAAGGACCGATCCCTTGTTAGAGTTAATAGTAAACTTACCATTGACATCGGTCACGACACCCGACTTAGTGTTCTTAATGACAACACCAGCACCCGGAACAGGATCACCGTACTTGTCAATGACAAGACCGGCGACCTTAACCGACACATTTTCCTGACCGACAGAGACAGGAGCTTCCGCCTTCAAAAGAGGGGAAACCGTCGAGAAGCCAGCCAAAAGCATCAATGCGTACAGATAGCACCTTTTTCTCATAATAGGATAAATAAAATTGGTAATAGTTATATCGCATCATTAGTGATGTGTGGGCAAAAGTACTCCGCGGCGTAAAAAATGGCCGAAAATATTGTATCAAAGAATCTCAAAATCCTCTCAAACTGTCGCAAAACCGCCATAGAGAGCCGTAGAAGGCACATTACGATTATCTCGCCCGCACCTGCCTCTCGCCGACAAAGACATAAGGATTATTCAAACAAAAATCCCCGGATTCGAGAAATCGATCCAGGGATTCACATTCACGCTCAAGCCAACGGTATAGAATGACGAATCAGAACGAGAACTTGTAGCCGACGCAGAGGATGGCGTTTGAGCCGTTCCGCCAGGAAAGGGACTTCAGTTTCGCGCCGGACTTGTCGGTGTCGATCTTCAGGTCGTGGAGGTAGTCATACATAATGCGGAAGTCAAGGCCGTGCCTCTTGGTGACGTTCCATTCGAGACCGAGTGCTCCGCGAACCCTGTTGATGTAGGAATGGGAGTAGCCCAGGAACTCGTAGTCAGACCAGGAATCATCGGCGGAATTATAGGTGGCGCTGCATCTGGGAGCGTTAAAAGTGTTGCGGATCTCGGCGTAGGCATAAGGCTCGATTGATTTGAAGCCTCTGTATTTGACAGAGAGTCGTGACTTCAGATCAAGGCTGTTCCTGACCTCTTGGCAAGGGTTGATCCCGTAGGCCTTGTGGGTGAACTGAAGTCTTTCCCTGAGGGAGAAACGCCAGTCGCCACAGTCCAATGTCCCTGTCAGGTTTCCGGAGAACCTGTGCCGAGGCTTGAAATCTAATGAATTGGCAGGGGTGTATGCAAGGGAATGCGTATGCAAACGCTGGTACAAAAAACAGGCGGCGTATGCAGAAACGGCCTATCGCACACCGCAACAGTCCGGATGACACATCCGTGTGCAAAACGGTCATTTCACACACCGATAGGCTCTGACTGATGACTCCGTGCGCAAAACCTAATCTTTTGCTCACGGAGGGGGTTGACGGGCGGCGGACGAGACTTAGCGGCGGAGGGGCATCAGGCGGAGGTAACCGACCGGGAGGACGCTTCGGCGGGCTCAGCGACCATCCTTAACCGGTCGCTGAGCCTGTCGAAGCGCCCCAACCATCGAAGCGCCCGCATATCCCTACAGCAGACTCCTCACCGTCGGTCGCTGAGCCTGCCGAAGCGCCGCCCGCACGAAGGCCGGGGCTCAGCGACAGTTCATGCGGGCGCAAAAAAAAGGAGTCCCGATGTCTGCTCGACATCAGGACTCCCCGAAGTACGGCGG
>CAYZKZ010000119.1:0-8718 GCA_964479325.1 uncultured Muribaculaceae bacterium | reverse complement strand
CATTCCGTGGCACAGCGGCTCGGCGGTGGTCTCGCTCTTCTACAAGGGCTGGGGGCTGAACTACAGCTTCATCTACACCGGCGAGCGCTACAACCAGCAGGAGAACATCCCCCGCAACCACACGCAGCCGTGGTACACAAGCGACCTCTCGCTGCAAAAATCAATCGACATCGGCGCACGCGTCCTCAAACTCACGGCCGAGATCAACAACCTCTTAGGCCAGGACTACGACGTGGTTCTGAACTACCCGATGCCGAAGACAAATTTCAGACTGACAGCAAGCGTCGAGTTGTAAAATGAATATATTCAAGCACATACTCCTCCTTTCCGCCGCAACTGTTCCGCTGCTGGTCTCATCTTGCCGCAAGATCGAGCTTGTCAATCCAACTGAATATGACGTTCTCGACATCCAGCCCGATCCCGATGCCGATCCGATCGGGATGTATCTTCTGAACGAAGGGAATATGGGCAGCAACAAGGCCGACATCGACTACTTGGACTACAGGACAGGAGTCTATGCCAGAGGGATTTACGCAGAGAAGAATCCGGATGTGGTGAAGGAGCTCGGAGACGTGGGCAACGACATCCAGATCTACGACGGAAGGCTTTTCGCGGTCATCAACTGCTCGCACAAGATCGAGGTGATGGACGCTTACACGACCAAGAGGATCACGCAGATCGACATCCCGAACTGCCGCTACATCAGGTTCAAGGGGAAATACGCCTACGTCACGTCGTACGTCGGCCCGGTGGCGATGGATCCGAACGCCCGCAAAGGGGCGGTCTTCAAAGTCGATCTGAACACCTACCAGATTGTGGGCGAGGCCACCGTCGGCTACCAGCCGGACGAATTGGCGATTGTCGGGGAATATGCCTACGTCGCCAACTCCGGAGGCTACCGCGCGCCGAACTACGACTCGACCGTCTCGGTGGTCGAACTTGGAACGATGAGACAGATCTACAAGATCGACGTTGCGATCAACCTTGGCAGGATAAAGGCCGACTCCTACGGCAATCTTTGGGTCTCTTCCAGAGGCAATTACGATGACGTACCGTCGAATCTCTACCGCCTTGAGCAGACCGGAGGACGGTACAGGGTGGCAGAGGCGATGAACATCCCGGCCTCGAATATGGTTCTTTCCGGGGACTCGCTCTACGTCTATAGTGTGGAGTACAGCAACCAGACCTCGAAGAACACGGTGACCTACGCCATCATCAATGTAAAGGAGAAACGGCTCGTCTCCCGGAGTTTCATCACCGACGGGACGGAACGGGACATCGTGATCCCCTACGGACTGGCGATCCATCCTAAGAACGGCGACATATTCATCACTGACGCGAAGAATTATGTCTCCAGCGGAGTGCTGCACTGCTATTCCAAGGAAGGGGTCCATAAATGGAGCGTGAGAACAGGAGACATTCCTGCGCATCTGGCTTTTCTGGAACGTAAAAAAGGTTCAAAATGAGACATTCGTCGGCATATTCATTGATCACTGCGTCGGTTTTAGTGCTTTGCGCGGCCTGCCAGACCGAGGTTCCGTTCGTGAGTCTCGGTCTGGACGACATCTACAAGGTAGCGAGGATGCAGGCCTTGGTCCTGAGACCGGCCTACACGGGGGAAAGCTACCGCTGGACGGTCAAGACAGCGGACGGGGCGGACTCCCTGCTGTGCGAGAGCAAGGACTGCATATTCCTTGAGCGCAAGCCCGGAGTCTATGAGGTGACGTTCACCATCTCCGACCCGGTGAATCCGATTGTGCATCCGATGACGGTGTATGTTGTGGATGAGGAGGTGGAGTACAGCCCCTACATCACCCGGGTCTATGAGTACAGGCCCGCTCCGGGGCAGTTCGTCAACGAGATGCCCCGCTACTCCGAAGGGGACACGGAGGAGATGATGATCCAGAAGGCGGAGGAGTCGCTTTCAGGAAGTTACGGGGCGGGAGTGTCGCTCGGAGCGTACGGCGGCTACGTCACGTTCGGATTCGACCACACTGTCGTCAATGTTCCCGGCGAGCAGGATTTCAGGATCGACGGCAACGCCTTCCGGAGTGCTCAGCATCAAGGAATTGACGCGGGAAGCAGCGAACCGGGGATCGTGATGGTGATGTTCGACGAGAACCAGAACGGGAAGCCGGACGACAAATGGTACGAGATCGACAAGAATCCGTGGTACACGAACGATGTGGCCCGGTACGGCTACTCGATCACCTATTTCAAGCCCGCCGCCGACCACGTCCCTGTTCCCGGAGACGGGACTCTGACCGACATTGAATATGTAAGGTGGGAGGACAACGCCGGAGGGACGGACTATGTCTATAAGAACAAGTTCCACGACCAAAGTTATTGGCCTGAGTGGATTCCGCAGGAACAGCTGACTTTCAGCGGGACTCTCCTGCCACGGAACGCCGAGGATGTCTCCGGCAACGGGACCTACTACATTCAGTATATGTTCAAGTACGGGGCCTACGCCGACAACTACCCCAACGCCGACACGGACGAGAACGGCGGATGGATGAACGGGTTCGGCATCGGCTGGGCGGTCGATCCCGTGACCAGAGAGCCGGTTCACCTTCAAGGCGTTGACTTCATCAGAGTCTATACAGGCATCAACCAGTACTGCGGATGGATCGGCGAGACCTCCACCGAGGTCTTCGCGGCCCGAGACCTTCACGTCAGGGTGCGGCCTGACCAGCGCCAATAACCTCAAAATCCTCAACAAGCGATGAAATTCAAGAATATACCAATGTTGTTGGCCGCGATGGCGACAGTCTGCCTGTCGTCCTGCGTCTATAACAACGATGACAACCCGAATGTCTATCCTGACCCTGAGCCGATCCCGACACCGGAGCCGGAGCCAAAGCCGGACATCAACGAAGAGTATGTCAAGGCTGCATCTTACCCTAACTGCTATATGGTCAGACCCAGAGAATCCACGGCCATCCCCACGTTGAAGGGCTATGCGATGTGGTCGCTGTACAGCGAATGGCTCGGTGAGGCTGAGCTTGAGGAATCCGCTCCGGAACCAGTGCTGTTGTGGCAGGACGCTCCCGGACTCATCACAAATGTGGGTCTTGTCGAAGGAAACCCGGCCAAGGCCTCATCGATTGTCGTCTCCACATCCGACAAGGTAGGCAACGCCGTAATAGGGATGCGAGTCAAGGGAGAGATACGGTGGAGCTGGCACATCTGGGTCACAAGGTACAATCCTGATTCAGAGCAGGTCGCCTACGGGAAGGTATATTCCTGGGACAACAATTCGGACGGGACGGCCGACTACGTCTTTATGGATCGTAACCTCGGGGCGGTGAACGACAGCTGGGTGATCGGAAATTCCACCGCGGACTCTCTGGCGGCCTGCGGGCTAATGTACCAGTGGGGACGCAAGGATCCTTTCCCGGGCGACAGCGGATTCCTCCGAACCAACCGCACGGACTATGAATATTTCGACAGCCGTACGATCTATGACGCGTCAGGGATCGCACTGACAGAAGGATCGCAGTCCGGAGGCACTGGAATCCGTTCCGTCCGCCCGGACTACGACCCTACGACCACAGGTCTGGCCAAGTCTATCCTCAGGCCGATGGAGTTCATCCTTGGGATCTCGTCCTTCAACGACTGGTTCCCGGGAGACGAGCCTGTGACGCTCTCGAAGTGTGACACCCTTTGGTGCGGAGAATCCGGACGGAAAACGCCTTTCGACCCTTGTCCGGAAGGTTGGCAGGTGCCGAGTGACCGGAACGAAACATTTGTCTGGAACGGACTCGGCGAGGCTACCACAGACATCTCGCCTCTCGGAGTGTTCCCCTACAACGGCCTACGCTACCGTAACGGCGGAGGATGCCTGAAGAACTCCGGATTCGCCGCCAACATCTGGTCCGGCACTCCTCCGACAGGAATCGGCAACGCCTACCAGCTGTCCATCTACATCTCCAAGTCCGAAAAGCGGCCGGTGATCCGCAAGGATGTAGCCCCGCGAAGCGACGGCTGCGCCGTAAGATGCGTGAAATCAACCAACAATCAATAACAATGAAAAGTCAGACAATCAAGTTTCTGCTGTCCGCCGTCATCATCGGCGGAGCGCTCGTCTCCTGCAACAAGGACAAAGAACCGGAGGTAATCTACGAGTTCTCGGTCAAGACCGAGGACAGTTCGGTGGCAGCCCCGGCAGAAGGCCGCGAGAAGACCATCCTTGTCTCCTCCACAAAGACGGCCGGAAGCAGCACCACCAATGTGGCCTACGAGGTCGTTACCTCGCCCGAATGGGCGCCGGCCGCTGTCGAGCAGACAGCCCTTGTCATCAATGTGAAAGAGAACAATTCCACCGACCCGAGAGAGGCCGGAAGCGTTGTGATCCGTCAGGCGGAAAGCGGCAAGGAACTGACAATCAGCGTTACACAATCCGGCTACGAGTATTCGATGACGCTTGCCGACAGCTACACGACACCGCGGTGCAAGGTTCTCGGCATCGTGCCGGAGATCAAGGGATTCGACAAGAACCCTGTCTATCGCTGGACTGTCAAGAGTCCCGACGGAACGCAGGATGAGGATGCCGGCGACGGAAGTTCGCTGAATTTCATCAACTTGGAGACAGGGGAATATTCAGTCTCGCTTACCGTCTCCGACGACAGCGGAATCAGCCGCTCGGCTTCCGCCAAAGTCACCGTGGTGACAGAAGAGGTGGAATATTCACCGTTCCTCGCCGAGGTGACCGACTTTGCGCCGGCTCCATATTCATCGGTCGGCGTGAGCAATCCGTTCGGAATGACTGACACCAAGAAGTCCGCGATGGAGAAGGCTACCGAGAAGCTGAGCGGCGATTTCAGCACCGGCAACACAGGAATCTCGCTCGGGCCTCTCGGAGGCCACATCGTGTTCAAGTTCGACCACACCGTGATGAATGTCAGCGGGGTACGGGATTTCCGCATCGGAAGCTACGCCTCCGCATCGTCCTATCCCGCTCCGGGAATCGTCTATGTCGCTTTCGACGCCAACCAGAACGGCAAGCCTGACGAGGACGAGTGGTACGAGCTTGCCGGCAGTGAATATTCCAAAACCACAACCCTCTCCGGCCTGACCGTCATCTACAACCGTCCGGCCACGATCATCACTTCAGTAAGTATGGGAAAAGAGGTGTCCGACTACATCACTTACACCATCAATGGAGTTTCCGGAGCTCTTTCAACCGGATCGATGAGCAACGTCATTCCTGTCTGGCCTTTCTGGCTCAGGGACAATGACGAGGGCAAGACGATCACATTCACCGGTGTCAGCCAGCTGCCAAGCAACACTCCGATGAACGGAATGTTCCCGGGACCCACCCAGTGGTACGACTATGGCTATGTCAGCAACTCCGATCCTTCCGACGAGGTCAGGTCATCGTTCGACATCGACTGGGCCGTGGACAAGTCAGGCAAACCTGTTCATCTGCCGGGCGTTGACTTCATCAAGGTCCAGACCGCCACGATGACGGACGCCGGCGGCTGGTACGGGAATCTGAAGACCAGCCTGAACTGCGCCATCGACCTCCACCTCGCGGGGAAGAAGATCGAGACTGTCACAAGATAGCCTGACGGTGCGCGGAAAAGGCCTCCGGCGCTCACGAAACAGTATCGGACATCTGTTTCGTGAGCGCCGGAGGCTATTTTTGCGCACCAACCACCCAAAAATCTTCTTATCATTTAACGTTTAACCACGAGCCAAAACAAACGAAAATAAACCAAACGTCTTTGCAAATTAACAAAATCATACTAAATTTGCACAACTGTATATTTATGCGGAAAAAGGGCAAAGCCGCATAAAAAAGGCAGATAACACACAAAACCAATAATTTAATCACTATGTTAAACAAAATCAAATCTTCGATCTTCAGAGGAATGACGGCAATCGCAGCCGCCTTCGTTCTGCTTGTATCGTTCTCAGTGGCCGCATCAGCCCAGAACAGGGGCAGCGTCAGCGGTACTGTAAAGGACGCCAACGGTCCTGTCGTCGGCGCCGCCGTCTTTGTAAAAGGCGGATCAGCCGGTGAGACGACAGACATCAACGGTAATTTCACACTCGGCAACCTTAAGGCCAACGACATCATCACCGTCTCAATCATCGGATACGAGACCCAGGAAATCGTCTGGAACGGCCAGACAAGACTCAACGTCATCCTCAAGGAGGAAGCTCTCGCCCTCAAGGGCGTGGTTGTGACCGCTATGGGTGTGGAGCGTCAGTCCGAAAGCCTGACCTACGCCGCTGAGACCGTGGGCGGAAAGGATGTCAATGACATCAAGAGCATCAATATGATCAACTCCCTCCAGGGTAAGAGCGCAGGTCTTGTCATCACTCCTAACTCAACAGGAGCCGGCGGATCATCCAAGATCCTCTTCAGAGGTAACAAGTCCATCAACGGAAGCAACCAGCCGCTCATCGTTGTCGATGGTGTGCCTGTGATGCAGAACATCACCTCTTCCCAGGTTGCCTCCAACTACGGTGGCGAGAGGGACGGCGGTGACGTGATGTCCACGATCAACCCTGACGACATCAAGTCCATCACCCTCCTGAAGGGTGCCTCAGCCGCGGCGCTTTACGGTGCCGTGGCGGCCAACGGTGCCATTATGATCACCACAAAGTCAGCCGCTGAGGGCAAGGTGAACGTCACCGTGTCCAGCAACACCACAGCTGACAGCCCTATGGTACTTCCTAAGTTCCAGAACACCTACGGAGTTTCCGACAACGGAACCTACAGCTGGGGCTCAAAACTCTCCTCCAAGGCTCCTAACTACGCCAAGAAGTTCTACCGCACCGGATTCACGACCAACAACACCATCGCGGTCTCAGGCGGAAACGACTCATTCGGAGCGTATTTCTCTTATGGTAACGTTTACTCCGAGGGTATGACTCCGGAGAACGAGTACCAGAGCCACAACTTCAACACGAAGGTCAACTTCACCGTCCTTGACAACATCAAGGTTGAGGCAAGCGCCAAGTACACGAACCAGCACATCGAGAACCAGGCCGCCTCAGGATTCCTCTGGAACCCTCTGACAGGTGTCTATCTCTTCCCGAGAGGCGAGGACTGGGACTACTACAAGAACAACTACGAGGTCTATGACGCCACCCGCGGATGCAACGTGCAGAACTGGACAAACACAGAGCAGCAGCAGTACAGCAACCCTTACTGGAGCCTGAACCGCCAGAAGCCGGTCGTTGACCGCAACCGCTATGAGTTCGGCGGCAGCATCAGATGGGACATCTACAAGGATCTCTACGTTCAGGGCCGTCTCCGCTACGAGAGAGGTGACGAGCACTTCGTGCACAACGCCTACGCCTCCAGCGTCGGCAACCTCTACCCTATGGGCAGAATGAAGGACAACCGCTACTTCAGCGACCAGATGTACGGCGACGTTCTCGTCGGCTACAACCACACCTGGAACGACACCTACTCACTCTCAGTGACAGCGGGATCCAGCTTCACACACAGCAAGACCGCTCAGGTAGGTCTCTGAGCCGAGGGAACACAGTTCACCTCCCCTGGCAACGGTAACGTCTATTTCCCTAACATATTCACCCCTAACAACTACTACGGGAATATGTCAACCATCGGAAGCGGCGACAACTGGCACACCGAGAAGCGTCTGAACGCCGTGTTCGCTACTGCCCAGTTCGGCTACAAGGACGGCCTCTTCATCGATGTCACCGCCCGTAACGACTGGTCGTCAGCCCTCGCCTTCACAGACAACGTCTCATTCTTCTACCCTTCAGTCGGAGCCAGCTTCCTTCTCAACAAGTTCGCTGACCTCGGTCCTCAGGTGGATCTCGTGAAGGCCCGCGTAAGCTACTCAATCGTGGGTAACGACGTGCCTGTCTATATGACCAACCTGCTCTACAGCCTCGGCTCACAGGGAAGCATCACCGCTCCGGACAGCGCTCCTTTCAGAACTCTCAAGCCTGAGATGACCCACTCGATCGAGGCCGGTCTTGACGGAGCCTTCTTCAACAACAGGCTCAACGTCTCCGCGACCTGGTACAAGACCAACACCAAGAACCAGTTCTTCTCAGTCGCCTCTCCTTACGAGTCAGGACTCCGCAACCGCTATGTGAACGCCGGTGATGTCCAGAATATGGGTGTCGAGTTCACCGCCAGCTGGTACCAGCAGTTCGACAACGACTTCAGCTGGGAGACAGGAGTCAACTTCTCCTA
This sequence comes from uncultured Muribaculaceae bacterium, assembly GCA_964479325.1. GTDB lineage: Bacteria > Bacteroidota > Bacteroidia > Bacteroidales > UBA932 > Cryptobacteroides. The sequence goes on along the minus strand of CAYZKZ010000119.1, from coordinate 530 downwards.
CAACGACAACAAGATCAAGAAGTTGGTTGACGACCTTCCTAACGGTCTGACGCTCTCCAACTTCGGTGGAGCGAAGATCATCCTCAACGAGGGTGGTTCCTACGGTGACCTCTACGTCCGTCAGATCCTCAGGGACGAGAACGGCAAGCCTCAGAAGAACGACGCCGGACAGCCTATCATCGGCGACGACAACAACGACCAGCTGAAGTCCGTCGGCAATATGAACTCAAAGGTCTATGCAGGATGGAACAACACATTCCGCTACAAGAACTTTATGCTCTCTATGCTCATCGACGCGAGATTCGGAGGCAAGGTTCTCTCTATGACCGAGGCGACACTCGACGGTTGGGGAGTTTCCAAGAGATCAGGTGACGCCCGCGACGCAGGCTCCATCACCGTTGACGGAGTCTCCTTCGACCCTAAGGCTTGGTACGAGACCACCGGCGCAAGCAACTTCAACTCACCTTACGCCAACGAGAACTACGTCTATAGCGCCACCAACATCCGTCTGCGCGAACTCAGCTTCGGCT
>CAYZKZ010000118.1:0-9178 GCA_964479325.1 uncultured Muribaculaceae bacterium | reverse complement strand
CACCTCTTATTTTATTGATTATCAGCCGCTAAATGCCTTTTTAAGGAGCGACTATATAATCTAAAAACTAGTTAGTCCAAATAGCATAATTGTTATAAAGAGCTCCTCTATTTACAACCTTAATGATAAATGTTCCAGTCCACGCCGGAACCCACCTTACAACACAGTCATCTGAATAATCTGTATCGCTGCCTATCTGATTACCATTACTATCGTACACATAGAGGTCAAGATCTGTATCCCCATCTCCAGACACACAAACTTCCGCTAATTCGTTAGCCCAAAACTTAACTTGATATGAGTTTACGTCTTTCCCATACACTCGATCTTTTTGTCCTTTGGGGCCACCAACCGCACCACGAGTTGTGCCGAGATTAAGACTCTTTTCAACCTGCTTTGCATATGCCAGAATTATCTTGTCTTTCCCTGCAATTCTTTTTGCGTCAGTAATCAGTTGTACAGGATCGTAGCTTACTTTATTATCTTTTTCTGCTACATCCCCATTACCCTCTCTAACAGGAACAGCATCCAAAGATTGAGTGTTTGTCTCTGCAAAAATTTTTGCGGCTTCTATAAGAGCCGAAGCAGAATTGTTTGAGTAGCCATACTTAGCTAAGCCAGCAGCAGTACGAAGTGCAGACATCTCAGGAGAAGGAGACTTATCAGATTTAGGCTTCTCCTCTTGTGCATAGGCAGTTATTGACAAGCCGCAAATGCAAATGAACAACATAATTTTTTTCATTGTAGTATAGTTGATTAGTAAGACTTATCATACTTTTTTGCAAAAGAAACAAAAACTAACCTGAAAACCATAATCATTTTGGTTCATTTGACCTTGCGGGAGGAATGGCAAAGAGGCAAAGCGCCAGAATATGCTGAGGTTCAAAGGGATGCAGGAGAAATTGCGACATTGGAACGGAGGGAACGCCATATTAACTATGATACGGTACGGAAACGATGGGCTTTTCCGTACAAAGAGGTCATCAATGTGAGTTCTGTTCGGGAAGTAGCCGTTTTTCGTACAAAATGGCTTGGCATCCCACATAGGGCACAATTGTTATGACTACTGAAAGACTATCCAGTATGAAAAGTTTCGAGAGTCAGAATCTGTCCGCAATCTTATAAATTGGGATATTCAAAGGGGCGAGGGGCGAGCTATTCACCTCCTAACCCTCTCCAACAAAAGTCTCATTCTGCCAATAAGCTGATCAAAAGTCAGATGCTCTTCATTGTTGTACAAGAAATGCTCAACCAAAGAGTTATAATCCTTCCTCCATTCGGCCATCAATTCTTCAGGTGGAAGGAAATTGATTCTGTCTGAGCTGTGACTTGAATAGTCCACTTCGTCAATATGATTGAAAACACTTCTATGCCATATTATCTCACTGTACAGATCGCTGTCACTCAATGCGGCGACGCCATATTCAGTGTCCATCAGACGCTCGAGGTCATACAGGTGTCTCGACATTCTTAAACTACGAGGCTTCTTTCTCTGGAACTCTTCGTGGAGCAAAAACATTTTCTCAAGGAACGTTCTCGTAGGCACAACCGTCGAGAAAGTCACACTCAAATCCTCCGCATCCAACACCGACTCGCCAATAAACGACCGCACAGTCCTCTCTTCGACTGGCTCATTCATTGATAGGCAACTGATTTCAATTTTCACCCTTGACAACACATAATCGGAAGTTTCAGGCACAATTGACTTATAATTCACTAAAACCACAGATGGATGTGTATCTGCCCTTAATTCCACAAGGCAGCCGTTTCTCATTACTTCAGTTTCTGGAACGACATCAAAATCTGTAGCCCCCAACTCAATCAAGGCAGCAGTTAATTCTTCAGGCAGTTCTCGTACGACATAGTGCCTTACAGCCCTGCGAACTTTCGCCAGCTGGTTCTTGGATGGACTGGAGATGGCAAAACGTTCCTCTCTGCGAATTGCAATGTCAATATCCTCCGACATCCGGCAAATCAGATTCCATCCTTTTGACAAACTCGTTCCTCCTTTGAACGACATCAAAGATGAATATCTAGTCATAGAAAGAGCTTTCAAGGTAATGACCACCCCCAATCCTTTTCCACCACCAAACGAGGCAAAGCTTTTGCCTCACTTGTGATGTCTAAGAGCTGAATCCTTTCATCTAAACCGTACTGCTGCCAATGCATCATATCAATCCGCTGTTATCAAATTTTTGACTTTGTTCTGAATCCACATCGGGGCAATCAGAATATCGTTTGAAAGCACATCCTTATCTTTCGCTTTCGACAGAAACTCTGACACCTTAGAAAGTTCTTTATCACCAATATTCTCTTCCCCCAATTCCCTAAACGCCTGAACTATCAACGGCACAGAACTGCCATTGTAGGCAAAATTTCGGGGTGCGGCGTGACGAAACCGTAAAGCTCTGTTTCCAATGTTAATTGTTCTGGAAGAACCAGTTGTAATATAAGAAAGTACCATAGGGATCTGCGTTGACAGACCAAGAATATTGGCGGCAGTACTTCCTGCGGGCAGAATCTGCACGTGGTCACGTTGAGCCACAGCACAAGCTATATCCTCCACCGGAACCGGGACATCTCCAAATCTCGATTTCATCGGTTTCACATAAATACCGTGCGCCGCGCGACTTAATATTTTCGCTTCGCAGGCTTGAGCAAGCACCTTTCGGATAGTCTCCAAAGAAGTAATCGCCGCAAAATCGCCCAAGAAAAAAATACTATGTTCAGGGCTATCATTTATGATCCTGAACACGATATTCTTAATCTTATCTTCCATATTTCCAGTCACATTTATACCGTTTTTTTTCAAATATTTCGGTACAAATATAATAAATAATATCTACAATATTCAAAGCAAGATGACTTTCAAGTCAGTTAAAGCCAAGCGAATACAAAACAAGCTCCCGGCGGGAGGGATCGGGCCGGGAGCTTGGGGGATAGGTTGATTTAATGGGGGTGAGGACTGAGCTTTAGAACTTAAGGCTCAGGCGGGCGATGGCGGTGGTACCGGACATCGGGATGAAGCCGATCTGGTAGTAGCGGTTGGTGTTCGGGTGACCGGCAGACTCGCAGATGGCGGAATATACCCAGCCGGAGGTGGCCACGTGGGCGTTGAATATATTGTTGACATCAACGCCTACAGTGATCTCCCTCAGGAAGCCGCGGAGCTTGATCGGGTAGTCGAGGCTGATTCCGGACAATGAGTATGCCGGGAGGGAGCGATCCTTGTTCTCGGTGTTGTCAAGGTACTGACGGCTTACGAAAGAAGTGCGCCAGGTGGCCTGGACTCCTTTCACCTTGAAGACGGCGACTCCGTTGACGATGGCGGACGGCGAGAACGCGAGTGTGGAGTTGTCGTAGTGGATTGTCTGACTACCGTTGTCCCAGTCTTCAACAACCTCGTCGAAGTCCTTGATCTTGTTGGAGCTGAGGGCGGCGTTCGCCTCAAGGGTCAGCCAACGAGTGACATCCACACCTGCTGTAAGCTCTACACCGGCTCTGTATGAATCCTTGATGTTGGTCGTAAGGCTCTCGCCGATGTCGCTGACAAGACCGGTCTGAACAAACTGGTTGACATAGTCCATAAAGTAGAAGTTGGCTCCGGCGCGGAAAATTGATCCGGAATATTGATAACCCAACTCGTAGTCATTGACGTGCTCGGCCTTTGGAGCGGGATAGCTGCCGTTGTCGGTGAAGTTGTTACGCTCCGGCTCGCGGTTGCTCATCGCAACCGAGGCGTAGGCCTTGTGGACGCCGGCGGTGTAGCTGAAACCGAACTTAGGGTTGAAAAAGTCGTACTTCTTGTCGATGTCAAGACGCTGGTTCTTGTACGTTCCGTCCTCCTGCTCGATGAACTTGTCGTTGATTCCGTCAGTGTTGTAGTTCACGTGCCTGTACTGAAGGTCGGCGAAAACTGTGAAGTGATCACCGAAACGCTTGGAGGCCTTCACGAACGCGCTGTAGTCATCCTTTTTAGCGTCAGAGTCATAATAGGTGTAGCGGCCGTTGTCAAAGTCAGTGTCGTTCAGACCGGAAAGAGCCGGGTACTGCTTCACTACCTCAGCGTTAGACACATAGGTCAGGTAGCCGAAATGGTTGCCCCAGAACAACTGGGCGGACAGGCCACCGATGACATCCCAGCCATTGTTGTTGTAGCTGATGTTATAGACAGCTCCGGCGGCGTTCTGCTCCAGTCCCTTCTGACGGACAAAATCCGAACGCTTGATTGTGTTGCCCTCGGCGTCCTTGAACGAGGCGAGACCGAACTTGGAAAGTTTGTTGTTCGGACGGAACTCATCGTAGTAGCCGTAGCCGTAGGTGTAGTGGAGAGACAGGGTTGTCTTCAGGTTCTCGTTGATGTCCCAGGCGGCTGAGAGGATGTTGTGATCCTGCCAGAAGTTGTCCGTGGTCTTAGGCCAGTAGCTGCCGTCGTTAAGGGTGTGACGGGTGGTCTTGTAAGTCTCCGGATCCATTGACTCATAAAGGGAGTTGAAACGGCCGAGACCGACACGGTACATATCGCCATAAGTCTTGATCCCTGTGGATGAGCCGTAGGTTCCGTCCATAATCGACAGGTCATCAGTTCCGGCGGTCACACCGTTCCAGGCCTGGCCGGTGTGCTCGTAGTTGCCGATGTTCCTGTAGCGGATGATGAAATCCCTGCCGAGCCAGTTGAGACCGGCGTACCAAGAACCTGACTTACCGGCTGTTCCGTGGACGTAGCCGTCAGTTCCGGTCGTGTGGAAGGCGGCGTCTGCTACGAAATGATTGCCGAGCAGCCCTGTTGACATCGAGAATCCGGTGTTGTAGGTGTTGTAGCTGCCGTAGGAGGCGTTCAGCTCAACGAACGGATCGTAGGACGGAGCCTTGGTACGAAGGGCTACAGAACCGCCGAAAGCGCCGTCACCATTGGTTGAAGAACCGACTCCGCGCTGGATCTGGACGCTCTCCAAAAGGGCTGAGTAGCTGTTCATATTCGCCCAGAAAACACACTGGTCCTCAGGGGAATTGAGAGGAACGCCATCGATCGTGACGTTGATTCTTGAGTCTCCGGCACCTCTGATCCTCATATAGGTCGTGCCGGTTCCGAGACCGTTCTCACTCCAGGAGAGAACACCAGGAGTCGTGGAGAGGAGGAAAGGAAGTTCCTTTCCGGTTCCGGAGAAGTTCTGAAGCGCCTTGCGGTTAACGTTGGCCACCGCGTAAGGGGCGTTCTTCTGCGCGCGGACTCCGTTCACGATGGCCTCATTGAGAATCTCGGCCTTTGTGGTGTCCGGCTGGCTCTGAGCGTTCAGGGCCTGTGGTGTGATCGCGGCTACTGCCGCAGCAAATAAAAAACCTCGCATAATGTTTTGAATATTAATGCAAGGGGATGCCGATCAAGGCAATCTGAGACATAGCTTCCCTTCGGCGGCATTGCCCGCATCAGGTTCATTGGGTATGATCTCAACCGGGCGACACGCCCAGTACCCCCGCTTGTTATTTCATTTTTTGACGGACGGCGCTTCGACAGGCTCAGCGACCGCACTTCGACAGGCTCAGCGACCACGCTTAGGCATTTCGGCACTTCGGCAAGCTCAGTGACCGACTTCGACAGGCTCAGTGACCGGCTTCGGCAAGCTCAGCGACCGCACACGTCATTTTTTCTCTACCAGACGAACCTCGTAGAGCCGCTTCCAGCACTTGCCGGTAAGGTAAATCTTACCGTCCTTCGAGTTGTAGGCGATTCCGTTAAGCACGTCCGTGTCCTCGTCACGCAAAGACTTAGGCAGAAGACCGCTGCAATCCACCACTCCCTCGACATTCCCATCAGAAGGATTGATGATCACAATCATATCCGTCAGATAGACATTCGCCCAAATCTTTCCGTCAATCCATTCAAGCTCGTTCAGCATCCGGACAGGCCGGCCGTTCATCTTGACCGTCAATGTTTTCTGCTGCTTGAACTTGTCATCCATAAAGTAAAGCCTCGCCGAACCGTCAGAAGCGATCAGGCTCTTCCCGTCCGTCGTCAGCCCCCACCCCTCACGCGGATAGCTCCACGTGGATTTGTAGGCGAGAGACACCGCATCATAGACAAAAGCAACCTTATTCAACCAAGTGAGAATGAATATGTTCCCGTTCAGTTCGACAGAGCCTTCCAAGAAATATTTCTTGTCGAAATCAAATCTTTTCAAAGCCTTGCCCGTGGCAAGATCGACCTTGCGGAGGGTCGATTCACCGTACTGGCCGGTGGTCTCGATCATCTCCCCGTTCAGAAAAAAAAGCCCTTGGGTGAAAGAGGTCTCGTCGTGGACATATTCCTTCACCACCTGAACTTTGTACTGCCGCACCCCGGCGTCAGCGCAGGAAGCGGAAACAAGCGCCAGCAACGCAGCCAGCGCCGTTCCAATGAATATTCTCACGTTTCTCCTCATATTCAAATGATTTCAGTCCGCAGGTTCAGACCCGTCAGACCTATTTCTTTTTATTCTCCCTGTAAGTCATCGCGGCCTTTACGAAATTAACGAAAATCGGCTGCGGCTTCTCAGGGGTGCTCTTGAGCTCAGGATGGAACTGGACTCCGATAAAGAACGGGTGAGTAGGGATCTCGACGATCTCAACAAGTCCCGTGTCCGGATTCTTTCCCGTCGCCTTGAGTCCGGCCGCCTCCATCCTCTCGAGGTAGGCGTTGTTGAACTCGTAGCGGTGACGATGCCTCTCGGAGATCATCTCGCTGCCGTAGATGCGGTAAGCCAGCGAGTTTTTGTCCAATTTGCAGTCGTAGGCCCCAAGCCTCATTGTTCCGCCCTTGATCGTTGTGCTCTTCTGCTCCTCCATCAGGTCGATGACCGGATTGGCGGCGTTAGGGTTCACCTCGGCCGAGATGGCGTCCGTGATACCAAGCACGTCCCTCGCGAATTCCACCACACACATCTGCATTCCCAGACATATTCCAAAGAACGGGATGTTATGCTCGCGGGCGTATTTGATTGCAAGAACCTTGCCTTCCAGTCCCCTCTCGCCGAAACCCGGCGCGACAAGGATTCCGTCCATCTGCCCGATCTTTTCCTCCAAGTTGGAGTTGCCAAGCCGCTCGCTCTGAACGGTGTGGACATTGACCTTGCACTCGTTGGCCGCTCCGGCGTGGACGAAAGACTCTAAGATTGACTTGTAGGCGTCCTGAAGCTCGACATATTTGCCGACAAGTGCGATATCTACCTGATGCTTAGGATTGTAGAGCTTGTTCAGGAAAGCCTTGAGGTTCGTGAAGTCAGGCTCCGGAGCGGTGATTCCGAAATGGTTCAGGACCATCTCGTCCAGACGCTCGTCCTCCATATTCAAAGGCACCTGATAGATTGATGGGGCGTCGATCGACTGGATGACGTGCCCCGGCTTGACGTTGCAGAAAAGAGCGACCTTGCGCCTGATCTCAGGCGTGAGTTCCATCTCCGTGCGGCAGACGATGATGTCCGGGTGGACACCGGCCTGCTGGAGCATCTGGACTGAGTGCTGGGTAGGTTTCGTCTTGAGTTCCTTCGCTGCGCGGAGATATGGCACAAGTGTCAGGTGGATGCTGATCAGATCCTCGTCCGGCAGTTCCCACTGGAGCTGGCGGATGGCCTCCACGAATGGCTGGGACTCCATATCGCCCACAGTTCCGCCGACCTCCGTGACGATCACGTCATAGTTGCCGGTCTTTCCGAGGAGCAGCATCCTGCGCTTGATCTCGTCAGTGATGTGAGGTACAATCTGCACGGTCTTGCCAAGGTAGGCTCCTTCCCTCTCCTTGTTGATGACCGTCCAGTAGATCTTTCCGGTGGTCACGTTGTTGGCCTTGGACATATGCACGCCAAGGAATCTCTCGTAGTGTCCGAGATCCAGATCGGTCTCTGCGCCGTCATCCGTCACGTAGCACTCGCCGTGCTCGTAGGGGTTAAGCGTACCCGGATCGATGTTGATGTAGGGATCGAATTTCTGGATGGTGACCCTAAGTCCTCTGGCCTGTAGAAGTTTGGCCAACGACGCGGCTATAATGCCTTTTCCAAGAGATGAAGCGACACCGCCAGTAACGAAAACATACTTTGTACTCATATTCTTTTCTGCTCTTTACTGGACTACAAATTTATGTTAAAAAATGCGATTTCTAAAACTTTTGTTTATTAAATGCTTTCATTCACGCCTCGGGAGGGAGAAACTCCGGTCACTGAGCCTGTCGAAGTGACATCTTTCTCTGTTAACGGTCTGTCGGCACTTCGACAAGCTCAGTGACCGAGGCAAGGGTTCTCAGTGACCGAGGCAAGGGTTCTCAGTGACCGAGGCAAGGTTCTGTGACCGGAATGGCCGAATATTTTATTTTTTTGTAACTTTGCGGCATAAAAGGTGGGACGATCTGCCGCGCCGGGGACTTCGGTTCCGGGTGAGGAAAGTCCGGAAAGGGAAGGGCACCCTACTGAGGAAAGCTCAGATGGGAGTAATCTTATGTCAGCGTAACAGAAAACAACCGCCTGTCCACACAGGCAAGGGTGAAAACGTGAGGCAAGAGCTCACGACGCGTGTCGGCGACGCCGCGCGGGTACGGTGACAGGGCCTGCAAGACCAAATATACTGGCAGACGAGGGCTGCCCGCCCGATGCCAGGGGGTAGGTTGCGTAGATAAATGGCAGATTCAAAAACAGAAACCGGCTTACGGCCCCGCCTTTTTTATTGTGACTCAACTGCGCCGCACAGGTGCAAAGGATATATATTCAGAGTTTGCTGAAAAGCCCAAGGATAACGCTGACTAAAAGTCCCGTAGGGACCGCACCGGAGGTGCGAAATACCCCTAAAAGGGGTCGCTGACGCCAGTCTGCAGGGGTTAAGATGGCCAAGGGGTGGATGGCCAAAAGACTTTTGGTCATCCACCCTCCCTTACTTTAATATTATCCAATTATCTATTGTTAGCCTTTGCTGTCGCCTCAAGGTCAAGTGCCTCGGCAAGAATCAGAATCGGATTCTTGACAGTGTAGCCTGTTGACATCTCGATCTGCCACTTGCAGGTCTCGCACTCGCTGCACACGAAATCTGAAGCCAGGGCCTTGATCTGCTCGAAGACCGGACGGCCGATCTCCTGGGAGTACTTGTAGTTCTCCTTCTTGAAGCCGTAGGTGCCGGCGATACCGCAGCAACCACTGTCAAGCACCGTGAACGACACGCC
>CAYZKZ010000117.1:0-9183 GCA_964479325.1 uncultured Muribaculaceae bacterium | reverse complement strand
TTTCTTAAACACAAAAATGATAAATATGGTCATAGAGAGAAGGAAAATCAATGCAGCCACACATATTGTCAGGCGTTGCCTTCTGATCAGTAATTTTTCCTCATACTTTTCCTTTACAGATTTGACCTCCTGCAACATTTTCTCCATATCCAGCGAATCGCTGATCTCAGAATATTTGCGCAGGTTATCATACGCAAGAGCATAGTTGCCTAATTCAAAGTACGTTTTGGATAAAAGGTAGTAGTAGGCCTCATCATCAGAGACATCATTTAATAATGATTGCGTATTAAGAGCTTTGAGCGCTTGTGAGCCGTCTCCCGATCGCATATAAGCCTCGGCCACATATTCCCAAAAAATCTCAGTCGAGTCTTTGGCAATACTTAAATATTTATTGATGATTGCAGAAATGCTGTCGGCCGGTTGCTTGGATTTCACTGAGAGCCAAAGGAGTGTTTTATTATAGCCTAACGCACTCCTTCTTGACAGGGAATCCAAATTCTTGATGACATTTAAACAATGAGCAGCCTCATCGTAATCGTCTCTAATAATGTAAAATTCAGCCTGATCCAGCAGTGATGACACATAGTTGTCAGCATTACACGCCTCCTTAGAATATAATTCTACATTTTTGAGTTCTGCCATCAATTCATCTGAATAATCATAGCGATCTATAAGGATGCGTGATTTGGCTATATGTATACGTGCGAGATCTGACGCTTCTATGTGATTTTTCTTGATATGCTCCGCACGGACGAGGCTCTCCATCGCCTTGTCCATCTGGCCGGCGTTCTGGTAGATGCGGGCCTGATAGTAATAGGATTTGAACTTGTAGGGGGCGTTGCGGCTATGGCGGTAGTAGTTGACGGCGATGTTGACGAGGGAGTCGTCGGTGCGGTCTATGTAGTTCTTGTCAAGGGCCATCGACTTCAGAAGGGCGTAGCGGGCGTTCTGCCGCCTTGAATTGAAATGCGTGGAGTCCAACGCCTCAAGGATGGCAAGGGCGGAGTCCGGACGGTCAGACATACAGGACTCGGCCCGGTCAAGGCTCTCGGTGACGACATCCTGCTGTCCGCAGAACGCAAGGACGCAGATCAGAAATGAAATGGTTAGTAAATTTCTCATTGTCAAGCGTGTTTAAGCGTCCAAAGATAGCACAAAAAAACTCTTCCGCAAAAATGTTATGCGGAAGAGCGATGCTGGATTCTGATGCGACAGGGCGCTACCTGCTGATCTTAAGGTTGCCGACGTTGAGGCCCCACTCGCCGTCCTGGACGATCGGGACAGGGACACCGTCAAGGTTCGGTTCATAGTGAGGAGCCTTGAGGTAGGTGTGGGAATGGCCGCCGACCACGAGATCCACATTGCGGGTACGACGGACGAGCATCTGATCCAGATACGGCTCGTTCTCGAAACCGATGTGGGTGAGGGCGATGACCAGATCGCACTTCTTCTCGGTCTTGAGGTACTCGGCCCACTTGTTGACCACCTCGGAGTTCTCGAAGCCAGGAATCCTGTCGGAGACATCCTTGGAGACAAGGATGGTGATGTCAGGCATAAGGCCTATGATTCCGATCCGCATACCGGCCTTCTTGACGATGGTGTAAGGCTTGACGTACTTGGCCAATGCCACATTGGAGAAGTCGTAGTTGGCGCAGACAACAGGACACTTGATGTTGGCGAGACGGCGGGCAAGCTCATCGACACCGTTGTCGAACTCGTGGTTGCCGAGAGTGACACAGTCGTACTTCATCGCGTTGATGAGGTCGATCTCGATGTCGCCTCCGAGCACCGAGAAGTAGGACGTTCCCTGATCGAAGTCTCCGGCGTGGAGGAGAAGGACATTGCGTTTCCCGTCAGCCTTCACGACGCTGTCCCTGTAGGCGGCGCGCTCGATGACTCCTCCGAGACCCTCATACACTCCTGAGCGCTCCGGCTCAAGATGGCTGTGGGTGTCATTGACGTGAAGAATGGTAAGCCTGCGCTGCGCCGAGGCATCGAAGCCCAGCAAGGACGCGAGCAGACATATTCCTAAAATTAGTTTTCTCATTTGTTGTCCCCCTCCCCGAGGATGGTGATCCAATTCTGGTTCTTGAATTCGATAGGCTTGCCGGCGGCTGTGAGCGACTTCACGTAGGCAAGCATTGTGTCATAGAGGTAACCCTTGCTCATAATGAGTTCCTCGGCATTCTTGGCGACCTTGTAGCCGTCACCGCCGTCAAGAAGGAAGTTCAGGGTGGCGACTCCGTAGAGTTTGTCATCGTCCAGAGGCTCGCCGTCAACTGTCGCGGAGACAATCTTGCCGTTCTTCGCCACGACCTTGACACCGCCTAAAATCTGGAAGGTGGTAGAGGCCATCTGCTTCAGCAGGACACGCACGTCACGTCCGCGCAATGCCACGTAGCAGAGAGAGTTGCGGAACGGAAACATCGACATAATGTCATCGTAGAGGACATCTCCGGCCGGCATATCGATCCGGACTCCGCCCCTGTTGGCGATTCCGATATGCACCTTTCTGCCGGTGCTGTCCGCCGTGGCGCGCATCAGTTCGTCGATGTACCAGTCATAGATCTCACATTCAGGATAGGTACGGACCATCTCACGAGTGGAATGTCCGATGACGGTCTTCACCTCGGCCATCGCAGGCTGGGCGTCAAGCATAATCTTAGCGACATTCCTGACAGTCCCCTTACGGAACTTCGTTCCATTCGGAGCATAGTAGGTACGGCCTTTGACCGTTCCCATCGCCTCTTCGACGTTGGAGGCGTTGGAGGCCACCACTCCTGTGCGGTGTCCGTCAACCGGAACTGTCGTCCAGCTGACGGTGTGTTCCTGAGCCGAAAGGCATAGCCCGCCGGACAGGAACAGAAGGGTAATTAGTTTCTTCATAATCCCTTTTCTTTTAGTTATTAATTAGTGGTTTGTAAATAAAAATATTGGTTTGTAAAGCAGTCTTGTTATTTCATCCTCAACCATTTCCACAGATCCTTGAACGTACTCTTCTTGCCGAACATCAGGATTCCGACCTTGTAGATCTTGGCGGAAAGCCAGGCGCAGCCGAAGAATGTGATGAGCAGGAGGGCGATCGACACTATGAGCTGCCACATAGGAACCCCGTAAGGGATTCTGGCAAGCATCACGATCGGAGACGTGAACGGAATCATCGAACCCCAGACGACGACCTCGCTGTCAGGGTTCTGGAACGCCATCAGGATGATGACGTAAGCAATCATCAACGGGATTGTCAGCGGCATCTGAAGCTGCTGCGAGTCCCCTTCGTTCTCCACGGCCGAGCCGACGGCGGCAAACATCGACGCATACAGCAAGTAGCCAAGGATGAAGTAGATAAGGAACGAGATGATCAATTTGGTCCACGGAATGTTCATAAGGGTGCCGACAATCACGCTCATATCGTCAGGCTCTCCGGCCACGACCTCGGACGAATCCTGGGCGGCGGTCAGGCCTGCGGCCGCATTTCCGAGAGTCTGCATCTGGTCGGCGCTGACACCGACGGTCTGGGCCATCATCTCAGGGTTTCCGGCCATCTCGGCAAGCATATCCTTGCCGACGAAAGCGGTAGCGGCGGAGACAAGAACTCCGGTAAGGATGATCCAGAGGAAGAACTGGGTCAGGGCGACGAGAGCGATGCCGATGATCTTACCGAACATCAGGTCGATCGCCTTGACGGACGAGATCAGAACCTCGACCACACGGCTCGTCTTCTCCTCGATGACGCTTGACATCACCTGACCTCCGAACATCATAATGAACATCCAGATGATGATTCCAAGGAGCATCGAGATGATCATATAAATTCCTGACTCAGAGACAGTCTCGTTGCCTTTGTCATCCATTGTATATTCAGTCACATTGACATTAGCCTTGACCTCCTCCATAATCTGGGAGAGGTTGTCGATGCCGTACTGCCGCACCCGGTACTCCTCGACGGCGTCATTCGCCTTGGAGGAGAGACCAGTGGTGAACTCCACTCCAAGCGGATCTTTTGAATATGTCTGGATGGACACCGTCTTCTTGACCGAGTCAAGCGGGGAGACGACGACCAGCACATCCTTGCCGTACTCCTCCAGACGGGCCTTGACGGAATCCGGATTCTCGGAGGAATAGTCCGTGAAAGTGAGTCTGTCCGTGTCCTCTAAATGGCTCATCACGATGCCTGAACGATCGACGACGGCCACATCCTGCTTTCTTTCCTTGGTGCTTGACATAACAAGGCCGATCACGACCATCGACGCGGCGAAGATGATCGGAACAAGGAAGGTGGTGACAAGGAAGGACTTTTTCTTGACGCGGGTCAGGTACTCCCGCGCGATGACAGTCTTGATTATTCTGAAATTCATTTCTATGCCTCCTCAGTTACAAGTTTTATGAATATGTCGTTCATCCTCGGGATCAGTTCCCTGAATGAATTGACGACGATGTCCTGGCCGAGCAGGGCGGAAAGAACGTCATTGGAGGAGACATTCTCTCCGAGGGTCAGCACGGCGGTGTGGCGGCCGGCGTTGTCCTCGTCGGAAAGGACTTTGAATATCCCGTCGGCGTCCCTGACCCTGTCCTCGCCTGTATAGACCAGCTCGATGTTGTTGTTGCCGTACTTATGGCGGATCTCATCGACCCCGCCGGTGATCACGAGATGGGACTTGTTGATCAGGGCGATGTTGTCGCAGAGTTCCTCCACAGACTCCATATTGTGGGTCGAGAGGATGATCGTGGCTCCCTCCTCCTTCAGGCGGAGGATCTCCTTGCGGATCAGCTCGGCGTTGACCGGATCGAAACCGGAGAACGGCTCGTCAAGGATCATCAGGGACGGTCTGTGGACGACTGTGGTGATGAACTGGACCTTCTGGGCCATACCCTTAGACAGTTCCTCGACCTTCTTCTTCCACCAGTCCTGGATTCCGAAACGGACGAACCACTCCTTCAAGGCCTTGCGGGCCTCGGCGGCGCTCATTCCCTTGAGCTGGGCAAGGTACATCGCCTGGTCACCGACCTCCATCTTACGGTAAAGCCCGCGTTCCTCAGGCAGATAGCCGATTTTCTCGACATCTGACTGGGTTATGGGACGGCCATTGAAAAGCACCTCTCCCCCGTTAGGGATCGTGATCCTATTGATGATGCGGATCAGTGTGGTCTTACCGGCTCCGTTAGGGCCGAGCAGACCGAAGATTCCTCCTTTCGGGACGCTGACGCTGACATTGTCAAGCGCCACCTTCTCCCCGAAGTTCTTGCAGACGTTCCTGCATTCTATAATATTTTCAGTCATAATAATATTCTCAATTAGACACTTAAAATCTTGCTTGTCAATTCAACGAGAAGCTCGCCGGGAGTGGCCTCGCCGACTTCCCCGCCCTTGCCTTTGTAGTCATATTCACAAAGCAGCGAGATCACTTCCATCGCCTTGCGGACCGGATAGTTGGCGACCGCGGTGTCATATTCCTTCCAGAAATAGGGGTTCACCCCTTGCAGCGCGGCGGCGACGGCGGTTTTGTCCGGGTAGCGGTTCCTTTCTTTCAGGGCGGCGTACTTCAGGATTCTGGCGAAATGCGTGTAGAGGGCGCTGACGGCCATCGGCATAGCGAATTTCGCCGACTCACCGATCCGGGCGGCGATCCGCAAAGCCTTCGCTCCATTCCTCACGGACAGTTCCTTCGTCAGTTCGAACACGCTGAACTCGCGGCTGATGCCGACATTCCTCTCGATGTCCTGCACAGTGACGCGGGTCGTTCCTTCCGGCAGATTCTTCAGCATCTTGTCGGTCTCGACGGCGATGCGGCTCAGATTAGTCCCGGCCGACTCAGCCAGCAAGGCCGCGGCGTCCGGATCGATGGATAGTCCACGGCCGGAATAATACTGTGCGATCCACGATGGCATCTCATAGTCCCTGAGAGCGTTGGACTCAACCACAATCCCGTTTTTGGAAGCCTGCTTGTACAGCGCCTTCCGCTTGTCGGCCGAGGCTCCGCGCATCAGGATCACAAGAACGGTGGAGTCAAGCGGCTTCTCGCAATAGACCGAGAGTTTCTCCAGATCACGCATCGCCTGGGCATCCTTCACGACGACAAGCTGCCTCTCGGCCATCATCGGGAATCTGCGCGCGGCGGTGATCACCGTGTCGGCATCCACGTCAGCCCCGTAGCAGATCGTCTCGTTGAAATCCCTCGAAGCCTCGTCAAGGGCGTTCCCGACAATCGCCTCGCAGACCGAGTCCGTGTAGAACGGTTCATCCCCCATCAGAAGATAGACGGGGGCGAACCTGCCGGATTTCACATCGGCGATTATCTCGCGGCACTGAGCGCCGACATTAACCGTTCCCTTAGCCATTAATATTTGATGTCCAACTCTTTGCGAATATCCTGCGAAGACGCTCCCACAAGGATGCGATAGTCACCCTTTTCCGCCACCCAGTCGTGCGACCCGGCGTCGAAATAACTGATGGAGGCCTTGTCCAAAGTGACTGTGACCTCACCTGACTTCCCAGGCTCAAGGAATATCTTGCCGAAGCCCTTGAGTTCCTTGACCGGACGGGCAACATCGCTCTTCAGGGCGCTGACATAGACCTGAACGACCTCCGCCCCGGCCACAGAGCCGGTGTTCCTCACAGGGACGGTGACGTTCAAGCCTTTATCGATAGAACCTGATGTCTTAGGCTCGCCATATTCAAATGTCGTGTAGCTCAGACCGTAGCCGAACGGGAACGTCGGCTTAATCGCACTATGCTCGAACCAGCGGTAGCCCACGAATATTCCTTCCGTGTAGGTCTCGTCGTAGATGGTCTTGTCCTGGATTCCCATCTTAACGGTCTCCTTCCGAGGAATTCCAGGGTACTGGATCTCAGTCTGGACCGGATAGTCGGCCAGTGTGACCCCGATGGTGAACGGAAGCTTGCCGGAAGGGTTGACATCGCCGGAAAGCACATCGGCCAGAGAGTGTCCGGCCTCGCTTCCGAGGTACCAATCCTGGATTATTCCCGGGACTTTGTCCGCCCACGGCATAGCCACGGCGTTGCCCGAGATGTTCACAACCACCAGCTTAGGGTTGGCGGCGGCAAGCGCCTCGATCACATCGTTCTGCGCATAAGGCAGTTCGTAACTCTCCCTGTCCGCACCCTCGCAGTCCTGGTGATCACTCTTGTTCAGACCACCGATGAAGATCACACAGTCAGCGCCTTTCGCGGCGGCCACAGCGTCCTCAATCAGTCTCTCGGCCGAGCGGGTCTCGCTCAGATCCTGACCGGTCGTCACCCCATCGAACTGTCCGCCGGGATCACCGATGTAACCACGCTCGTAGATGACCTCGCTGTCCGCGAACCGTTCCTTGATTCCCTCCAGCGGAGAGACCTCGTTCTTGACTTTCAGCGAGGAACTTCCTCCGCCGACCGTCATCATCTTCACGGCGTTCTCACCGACAACGAGAATCTTTTTCGCATTCCTTATCGGCAGGATACCGCCGTCGTTCTTGAGCAGCACGATCGACTTCGCGCCGATCTTCCTGGCCGCGGCAATGTGCTCAGGACTCACGAACGAGCCGAACGGACGGTTCTTGTCCATCACGGTCCTGAACATCAGACGAAGAACCCTGCGGACCTTGTTGTCAAGGACTTCCTCGCTGTACTTTCCCTCTTTCAAACCTTTGAGATAAGGACCTGAGAGATAGTAGTTTCCGTAGGCGTTGGAGGCCGACCAGCTTAGTCCGTTCGTATATGTTCCGAACTCCATATCGAGGCCGTTGCTCACAGCCTGATCCGTGTCGTGGGTTCCGCCCCAGTCGCTGACGACAACGCCGTCAAATCCCCACTCGCCTTTGAGTATGTCATTCAGGATGTACTGGTTGTGGCAGCACCACTGGTCCTTGTACAGGTTGTAGGCTCCCATTATCGCCCAGGCCTTGCCCTCGGTCACAGCGGACTTGAAGGCCGGAAGATAAATCTCATAAAGAGTCCTGTCATCCACTGTGACGTTGGTAGTGAACCGGTTGAGTTCCTGACTGTTGAGTGCGAAGTGCTTGACACAGGCGGCCACGCCGTTGCTCTGCACGCCCTGGACGTAAGGGACAACCATACGGCCGGAAAGGTAAGGATCCTCTCCGAAATATTCAAAACTTCTTCCGTTGAGAGGGGTCCTGCAGATGTTCACGCCAGGCCCCAAAAGAATGTCCTTCTTGCGGTAGCGTGCCTCCTCGCCGATGCTCTTTCCGTAGAGAGCCGAGAGTCCAGTGTCCCAGGTGGCGGCAAGGGCTGTCAGAGCAGGGAAAGCCGTGCAGGAATCGTTGGTCCATCCGGCCTGGTTCCATTTGTCCCAAAGCACCTCCGGACGGATTCCGTGAGGGCCGTCGCTGGTCCAGATCTCCGGGATGCCGAGACGAGGGACTCCGGCGGAGCTGAACTTGGACTGGGCGTGCAGCACAGCCACCTTCTCCTCCAATGTCATCCTCGACAAAGCGTCCTCAACCCTCTTCTCGACGGGCTGACTATCATCAAGAAAGACAGGCCCGCCATTTCCGGCGGCCTGTCTTCCGACACCTCTCTGCTGACCACAGGCGACGGCGACACCCGCCGCGGCGATCAGGCTAAGAATCAGTTTGATCTTCATTTTATGCCTCAAATTTCTTTTCCTTGGTTCTTACCAACCTCTCCTTCATCAGATCCACAGCGGCACTGACGGCATCCTCGAACGAGGTAGAGTTCCTTTCGATGACAAGATCCTGGCCGTATGCCCTTGTCTGGATCCTGACGTTCTTGTTGTCAGGCTCCTTGAGCAAAGATAAAGTCACCTCGACTCCGTCAAGATGTTCGCTGAATCTGGAAAGTTTCGAGACTTTCTTCTCTACATAGTCGAGCAGTTTCTGGTCCGCGTCGAACTTCAGGGATTTTACTCTAATCTCCATTTTTACCTCCGCTTTTTGCCCTTGGATGGGCGTTAACATAAACTTTTTTCAGTTTCTCGATGGTGTTGTGCGTATAGACCTGCGTCGCAGCCAGCGAGGAGTGACCGAGAAGTTCCTTGATCGAGTTCAGGTCCGCTCCTTCGTCCAGAAGCTCTGTGGCCAGAGAGTGTCTCAGCACGTGCGGAGACTTCCTCCCGGTGATGCTTCCGACTTTTCCGAGCGCATTCTTTATCGCCCTGTCGATGAAGACAGGATAGAGCCTCTGTCCCTTTACGGTGACATCCA
>CAYZKZ010000116.1:0-9274 GCA_964479325.1 uncultured Muribaculaceae bacterium | reverse complement strand
CGGACTTATTCCTCTGTGTCAGGCTCTTGATGGAACGCTCCTGACGCTCGTTTGAAAGAACCGCCTCGTCCAAACGACGGCTGACCTCATCGTTGATCGACGACATCTCCTCTACCTGCCGGCTCCACCTTCTTTTCAAGACCAGATATATTCCCACGGCAGCTCCTGTAACCAACAGGCACAACAGAGCCACAAGCCACTTGGACATCATCTGAATCTTTCTGTCCTTCTCCAACAACAGGGACTTGTTCTCGTAGTAGTCCGACTGCGCCAGAGCAACTGACTGGCCAATGGTTTTCCGAAGTTCGGAAGCCTGCATATTAACTGAGCTTTCAAATAAGGTCAATGCTTCCTTATAATCACCCCTATGCTTAAATATTCTGTAACGCCAAAGATTTAAGACGGTAGAATCCACCTGGAGATCTTCCAACTGATTGATTATGTCATCCGCAACATCGCAATGACCAATCGCATCTGACGCATAAGCATAAACACAATAGTCTGTAAATGAAGGTCTTCCTCCGAAATCTATCGCTTTATTAAACAATTCAATGGACTTTTGAGGATTCGACTCCGGCCTGAAAATGTAACTCCAAGCCAGATTGAACAAATGCTTTGTATATATGGACGTGTCACGTACCGGCTGAGAGAAAAACACAGCATAGAGGCTGTCAGCCTTCGACCATTCCTCAGCATTCAAATAGTAACTCGCCAAGCATCCTGTAGTATTCCACAACCTGAATGTATCCCGTGCCTGAGCAAAATACCCGCAAGCCTCCTCACAATATGTGATACTCTCTCCAATGTTGTTATTGTCATAATACACATCAGAAATCACCGACGAGATAAGTCCCCTAAATACAAGATTTTTCGATGACGATGAATATTCTTTGGCTTGAATATAATTTCCTATGGCAGACTCAAGATCTCCAGTGTCATATTGGGCGGTACCAAGATAAAAATACATCTTCATCTTGTCATCCTTTGAACCACGATTCTGATAGTACCTCACAGCCGGCTCAATGATGCCAAGATCTGTAATTTCCAAGTGATTCCTGTCTATAGCCATAGTATAAAGCAATGAATATCTCGCCCGGAGCGCCTTGGTCCGGAGATCCACGGTATCGACGGATTCAAGGATCGCAAGGGCGCTGTCGGGATGGGTCCACATCACCTCGTCGGCCTGGGATAATTTGCGGCCAACCTCCCTGTCAGACTTCCAGGAGCAGGAGGACAGCAACATAACGCACAGCAGAACGCCGGTCAGACGAACTCCGGCCACAGTCAGGTTAATAGTATTAGATCTCATTGTCGATAAGTCTCTATTATGTACAAGCAAAGATATTCAACATCCGACAAATAACAAAAGATGCAGGACTCCAAGTCGTTTATCCGGCCGATTTCTCAAAAAATCATCGAAATCGGCCAAATTAAATCCTTCAAAACGAGGCCGAGTCATTGGGTTAATTCACATAAAAAGCGGAAATAGATTTGCTGGTTTGGATGCGATTTCGGACATTTGCATATTCATAAGGAGTTTTGACATTATGAGAAAGAGAATATTCATTGTCTTCATCGCGGTTCTTGCCTCGGCGCTGGCTTTTCAGGCGGAGGGAAAGAACCTGAGGGTGCTTTACTGGAACATCCAGAACGGTATGTGGTCCGACCAGGGGAACAACTACGACAACTTCGTGAACTTCGTCAAGAGCGAGGATCCGGACATCTGCGTCTGGTGCGAGGCGGAGTCGCGTTACTTCACGGATTCGGTGAAAAAGATCGAAAGCTGCGAGGACGCCTACCTTCCTTGGAACTGGGATCTGATCGCGAGGCGCTACGGCCACAACTACGTGCTGGTGACCGGTAAACGAGACACATTCCCGCAGGTGATCACATCGAAGTACCCGATAAAGATCGTCAAGAGGATTAACGGAGACGGCAAGGATGTCATCGTGGTCCACGGAGCCGGACTCGCGCAGATCGAGGTCGGCGGAAAGACGCTGAACATCGTCACAATCCACTCCTGGCCGTACAAGTACGCCTACGGCACAGACAACAAGAAGGCCAGCTCAGCCCGCAAGGAAGGCGCTGAATTCAGAGCGACGGAAATGGAATATATCTGCAAAGAGACCATCGAGAGCGTTCCAAACGCCGCGTCACAGTACTGGATGATGCTTGGAGACTTCAACGCGAGGTCCAGCGTGGATAACTACCACTACAATATGGCCGCGGATGACAAGGATTTCCTTGTCCACGACTACATCAGGAACAACACTCCGTACATCGACATCATCGAGAAGCTCTATCCAAATGATTTCCAGACAACTACTTATGCAGGAAAAAGAATAGACCTGATCTATATGACCGAGCCTCTGTTCAAGAGAGTGCGCTCCGCCGAGGTCATCAGGACAGGTTTCGCCAAGTCAGAGCTGAAGCCTGAGGTCATCAAATTCTGCCGTCCTTCCGACCACTACCCTATCAGGGTTGATCTGAAGTTCTAAGGATCGAAGGTCACTTGGACAGCGGCGCTTCGACAGGCTCAGCGACCGCAAACTCGGTGAGATCGAATGCGTATAACCGCAGTCGCTGTGGTTTGACTGGTCGCTGAGCCTATCGAAGCGAGTCCATAGAAGCATCGAATAACTTAATAATCAAGAGATTTCCCACTCCGGAATTTTGGTAACGTGCAAAATTCCGGAGTGGGAAATCTCTTGATCAACATCCAGGCGCGAACCTGGGTTGATATATTCATTAAAGATTCCTGAGAAGATTGTTCATATTGACTTCCTTGTCGATGATCGCGCGAAGCTCGGCGATAGGAACCCTTCTCTGCTCCATAGTGTCACGCTCACGGATCGTCACGCAGTTGTCATTCAGCGACTCGTGATCGACAGTGACGCAGAACGGAGTACCGATGGCGTCCTGACGACGATAACGCTTTCCGATGGAGTCCTTAGGATCGAACTGGCAGTTGAAATCGTACTTCAGCTCATTCATCACCTCCTGAGCCTTTTCAGGCAGACCGTCCTTGTTAAGCAAAGGCAGCACGGCCACC
The DNA here is from genome assembly GCA_964479325.1 of uncultured Muribaculaceae bacterium. GTDB lineage: Bacteria > Bacteroidota > Bacteroidia > Bacteroidales > UBA932 > Cryptobacteroides. The sequence goes on along the minus strand of CAYZKZ010000116.1, from coordinate 6,222 downwards.
TTGACAGGAGCCAGCGGAGCAGGAATGCTCAGCACGACGCGGCTCTCCCCTCCCTCAAGCTGCTCGACCTTGTAGGAATGGCTCAGCACGGCAAGGAACATTCTATCAACACCGATGGAAGTCTCCACGCAGTAAGGAACATAACTCTCGTTGGTCTCCGGATCGAAGTACTGGATCTTCTTTCCGGACAGTCTCTGATGGTTTCCGAGGTCGAAATCAGTACGTGAGTGGATTCCCTCAAGCTCCTTGAAGCCGAACGGGAAGTTGAACTCGATGTCCGTGGCGGCGTTGGCATAGTGAGCCAGTTTCTCGTGGTCGTGGAAACGGTAGTTCTCAGCACCCATTCCAAGGTTCACGTGCCACTTCATACGGTTCTCCTTCCACTTCTTGAACCACTCCATCTCAGTTCCAGGGCGGCAGAAGAACTCCATCTCCATCTGCTCGAACTCCCTCATTCTGAATATGAACTGTCTTGCGACGATCTCATTTCTGAACGCCTTGCCGATCTGGGCGATTCCGAAAGGAATCTTCATACGGCCGGTCTTCTGGACGTTGAGATATTCAACGAATATTCCCTGTGCCGTCTCAGGACGGAGGTAGATCTTGTCGTCGGCGTCGCCTGTGTTGCTGATCTGGGTCGAGAACATCAGGTTGAACTGACGCACGTCGGTCCAGTTCTTGGTGCCTGAGATAGGGTCCACGATGTCGCAGTCAAGGATGATCTGCTTGTACTCCTTCAGGTCGTTGGCCTGCTCGGCGGCGACATAGCGGTTGTGCACCTCGTCGTATTTGGCCTTCTCCCTGAGGATGTTAGGGTTGGTCGCGCGGAACTGCTCCTCGTTGAAGGACTCGCCGAATCTCTTGCGTCCCTTCTCGACCTCCTTGTTCATCTTCTCCTCGATCTTGCCGAGATAGTCCTCGATCAGGTTGTCGGCGCGGTACCTCTTCTTGGAGTCCTTGTTGTCGATGAGCGGATCGTTGAAAGCGGCAACGTGACCTGAGGCAACCCAAGTCTTCGGGTGCATAAACACGCAGGAATCAATGCCGACGATGTTCTCGTTCAGCCTTGTCATAGCGTTCCACCAGTACTGCTTGATGTTGTTCTTCAGCTCGACGCCCATCTGACCATAGTCATAGACCGCCGCCAGACCGTCATAAATCTCACTTGACGGGAATATGAACCCGTACTCCTTGCAATGTGCCACCAGCACCTTGAACAGTTCGTCCTGTGTCATAGTATATCGTAACTTAAATTCTCGTTCCTAAAAACTTACAAAGATACTAAGTTCTCCTCAAAAATCTCATCCAAATCGCAACTATATCACTTCATCACTTTAATGTTTCGATGCTTCGACAAGCTCAGCAACCGGTTGGTGAGCCCGTCGAACCACTGTGACCAGAGGCTAAACTCACGCATTGTTGTACTCCCTGTTGACCCAGAGCCACAGGAACTTGTCCGGGATGGAATATTCCTTGAGATCAACGGTGATGATGTCCTCCTTCAGGAGTTTGCGGATGGCGGCGTTGACAACGCTTGGGGTGGAAAGTTTGTGGCGGTTGATAAAATCAGCTGTGTTGACCTTTCTGATGCGTACCTCCGAGGCGATGGCGGCAAGAACGCGCTTTTGGTTTTCGGTCAGGCCGGACATCAGTTCTGCGAACTGAACCTCGTTCATCAGGAGGATGCTGTCAATGGATCTGGCGATGACATCCATCGAGCACTCCCCTCCTCTTTCCATAGATGCAAAAGCCTCATTGAAAACACGTTGCATATAATAAGTGTAGCCATCGAACAAGTCATAGACGTGCTCAACCGTCTCCTTGGAGACGCTTTTGTCATATTCACTGAACTTTTTTACCACAAATTCGGAATAGACCCCTTTGTCGATGGCTTTGAGTTCCAATGGATCGGCGCTTTTGTAGAACGGTCTCGCCGGGGACTGAAACATCGCACTCATTATGCTCCTCTTGCTCCCGGCGAAAATGAAGTGGCAATTTTTCATTCTCTGAATATGCCCACGAAGGAACGCCTCCACATTATCGTCTTCATATTCAGTGATTTGTTGAAACTCGTCAATTGCCACTATGCAAGGCTTCCCGGCATTGTCAAGATAATTGAGAATCTCCTCCAAGGTGAATTCTGGTCTCTGAATGTCTCCAAGACTTATCCCGAACGACGGCTGCCCTGTCACAGAGTCATAAGTGATTTTGCCTTGAAGTGACTTCAATGCCCCGACAAGACTGTCAATAACCTTTCGTCCGGCGGGCTGCAAGGCCTTGAACACCTCCTTTCCCAAGAAGAAAGTGAACTCCCGAAGGCTCGTGGTGTGAAGAATGTCAACAAAGAAAGTGTAGTACCCATCCTTGATTTCCTTACGCTCAAAGACGTGTCCGATCAGCCCGGTCTTCCCCATCCTACGAGGCGAGAACAGCACAACATCATTCCCGTTGACCAAAGATTTTGTCAATCTTTGAGTCTCCTCTTCCCTGTCACAAAAGCACTCATAAGGAATATACCCCCTGGTTATAAACGGATTAAGAACCTTTTCCATACACTTAAGGATTTCCGCAAAGATAATTATCCATTTCGGATAATCCAAATCAGATAATCCATTTTGGATAATTAAACATCAGATTTGCTGCGGAGATGCCACATCAGTACATCAGAAACGAGATGAGGCTAAAATTCTGTCAAGAATGTTGAAATTCAGACAAACCCTCGCCCTACTCCAGGTGGACTTTGTAAAATGCCGGCAGAATCACCCAAACCAGAAGCACGTCAGTGGCCGACCGGTCGCCTGCTACGGGTAAAATGACCTTAGGTGGCGAAAACCACCACTCTGCACATCATTCCAAGGCCGATGCCTCGCCAGCGTTTTACAATATTCCACACACTACCAGGGAATGATGCTTTTATATACGGTTTTCTATTTCGCCAGTTCCTCTAAGGCGTGGTCAAGGTCTTCCTTGTCGAAGGTGAACACGTGGCCGAAGACACCTACAGAGACTCTTGAACTGTTGCCCTCCAGATCTTTGATTTCACCGGAAGACCAGAGAAAATGATTCTTAACTGTGAGACGGTTGCCGACTATGCCGGACGCCAAAGATGACCCTAATGATCCGACCCAGGCGCTTATGGCCTGAAGATCAGCGTAGTCCGTCTGAAGTTCATCATTGATTTTTGAATTGACGACAGACATAATGGCATCCTGATGGGCTTGCTTGTCCGGACAGGTGACCACCGCCACGCCGCAAACAACCAAAACAAGGATAAGGACAGTGATGACTTTCTTCATTGTAGTGTTACAGTTTTAATTAGGACTAAAATTATCATTTCTCACAAAGGTCAGCTAAAGATACATCTTTTTCTTACAAGAATGAAAGATTGCACTGAACTTAGTGCAATTTTCTCAAATATTGCACTAAAATTAGTGCGGATATATTACCAAAAGCATAATTTCAGGAATATAAAGGAACAACGGAGTAAGAACCTCATTGCCTCAAAAGGTTGGTGAGCTTGTCGAACCACGGTTGGTGAGCCTGTCGAACCGCATCGACTGAAAGATCAGCGGCCGGTGAAATATTCCGGGAAGGCGGTGCGGAGGGAGGGTTTGGCGATTTCCAGAAGGGGGATCATCACGAAGGGGCGGGACTCGATGTCTTTGTGGGGGATAGTGAGTTCCGGGGTGGCGAGGCGCTCGGTGCCGTAGAAGAGGATGTCGATGTCGATGATGCGGGAGTGATAGAGACGGTTGCCGGAGCCATCATATTCAGGAGGGTCGGTGCGGCCCATCGAGCGCTCGATCGACTTGACTTTGCGCAGGACTTCCAGGGCGGCTTCCTCAGCCGGGATCTCCGGTCTGAAAGTTCTGTAAAGCACTGCGGCGTTGAGAAATTTGCCGCCGGTGAATCCCATAGGCTTGGTCTCGATAAGGCGTGAGAGAGCCGTGTAATGGCCTTCAAAGGCCTCGTCCATACGACGAAGCGCCTCTTCGATGTTCTTCTCACGGTTGCCAAGGTTGCTGCCGAGGGAAAAATAGATGCTGACGAAAGCCATAATATTACTTGCTTTAATGGTCTGCCTGTGATCGCATTCCGTGGAACTCGCAAAGCGCCGAACTCCCGGGAATGAATATTCAAACTCAGGAATTAGGCTCCTTCGAATAGTCTGGACCTGCGCCTGGATCCACCTTGCCGGCGGAAGTGTCCACGTCATCCATTCCAAGCTCAAGACGAGCCTCGTCGGAAAGCATTGACTGATCCCACACAGGATCGAAGACAAGTTCCACGTTGCAAGCCTTGATGCCAGGAACATCCGTCACGTTCCGCTGCACCTCATCCAACACCTCATCCGCCATCGGGCAGTTCGGAGCGGTGAATGTCATCTTAATGTAGGCCTCGTGCCTCTTGTTGATGACCAACTCGTAGATGAGACCGAGATCGTAGATGTTGACCGGAATTTCGGGGTCATAGACCTGCTTCAAAGCCAGCACCACATTGTCATAAAGCGGCGCCAACTCCTTCACGTCCTCGGCGGAAAGAACCTCACTCTCCCGCTCTGCCTGCGGAGCCTGAACGGCCTCCTCCTCTTTCTTATCTTTATTGAATATGCCCATACAAACCAAATTTTATGAATATGCCGACGCAGCCTCCAAGTCGCGCACAGCTAAATCTATCAATGAATATTCCACCCCTCCTCCTGAGTCGTCAAATGTTCTCCAATGCAACTTGAAGTTCAAACAGTACCTGCAAGCGACAGGGTTCTACTCACAAGCCGTCAACTATTCTCCACCGCAACGGCCTTGATAGTGTCAATCATCGAGACAAGCCCGTTCGCCCTTGTCGGAGAGAGATTCTCCTTCAGGCCGATCTGATTGATGAAGCTGAAATCATCAGCGGCGATCTCCTTAGGAGTGCGGCCGGAATAGACACTGATCAGAAGAGAGATTATCCCCTTCGTGATGATAGCGTCGCTGTCAGCCCTGAAGTAGAGTTTTCCGTCCTCAAGCCTCCAATCGAGCCACACACGGGACTGGCATCCCTTAATCAGTTTATCCTCAGTCTTTTCCGCTTCCGGATAGGCCTCAAGATTCTTTCCCAAGTCGATGAGATACTCGTATTTGTCGAGCCATTCATCGTACATCGAGAAATCGTCAATCACAGACTGTTTAGTTTCCTCAAGTGTATTCATCGTTATTTTATATTCATTTGTTCTATGTTCTTCTTTGTTCTGAACTTTGTCATTTCAGTGGTTCGGTTGCAGCGGTCACTTCGACAAACTCAGTGACCGATCGATGAGCCTACTGGTTGCTTCGGTTGCTGAGCTTGTCGAAGCATCGAAACACCAAAACACCAAAACACCAAAGCGACCAATCATATTCCTAAACCAGCATCGCGATCGCCTTGTCAAGCGACCTGATGAAATATTCCGCCTCCTCCATCGTGTTGTAAGGAGCGAGCGAGGCGCGGAGCATTCCGGTCACGCCGAATCTGTCCATAAGCGGCTCGGCGCACATCTGTCCCGATCGCACAGCCACTCCCATCTTGTCCAAAATCAGTGCTAAATCCTCGTGATGCGCACCTTCCACAGCGAATGAAAAGAGAGGAATCTTCCGCTCCGTTCCACGTGGAACGCCGAAAAGACGGACACGAGGATTGGATGTCAAAGCGTGGAGAAGGTACTCTGTCACGGCATCCTGATTAGACACTATCTCCTTATCACTCATTAATTTAGCCACTTCAATAGCCGGTTTCAAAGTCGGCATCGAATTGAAGTTCTGCGTCCCGGCCTCGAATTTCTCCGGAAGCGGAGCGTAAGTCGTTCCGGAGAACCTCACGGTGGCGATCATCTCTCCCCCGCCCTGGTAAGGAACCATCCTGTCGAGCCATTCACGTTTTCCGTAAAGGACTCCCGTACCTGTCGCCGCATAGAGCTTATGACCGGAAAAAGCGTAGAAATCGCAGTCAACATCTTGAACATCAATTCCTTGATGAACAACACCCTGCGCTCCGTCAATCAAAACCGGACAACCGGCGGAATGACAGATCTGGACGATTTCCTTAACCGGATTGATGATTCCAAGAACGTTGGAAATCTGGGTCACAGCGACAAGCTTAGTCCGCTGGTTAAGCAAAGACTTCAATTCGTCCAGACTCAAATGACCTTCGTCGTCAACGTGAAGAACCTTCAGAACAGCCTTTTTTCTTTGGCAAAGCATCTGC
>CAYZKZ010000115.1:0-9345 GCA_964479325.1 uncultured Muribaculaceae bacterium | reverse complement strand
GAACTCCTATTGCAAGATTGAGAATCTTGAGTACTAACCGTTATACGAACCCAGCATTGTTGTTTTGGGATTGCAAAGGTAGGCAAATTTTTCAAACTTCCAAAACTTTCTTAAGAATATTTTTGATTTTTTATGCCAGTGCCGGATCTTGGCGATTATCCGATGTCAAGCCGACCATTCATAATGAAAAAACGGAGAAAGACTTGCGGGTAAGTAAAAAAATGTCTAAATTTGTAAGCTGTTTAGTAAAGACAAAGACAACATTTAAAAACAATAAAGAAATGAAAAAAGGACTTCATCCCGAAACCTACCGCCTTGTAGCTTTCAAGGATATGTCGAACGACACCGTGTTCATCACCCGTTCCTGCGCCGAGACCAAAGAGACTCTCGTTGTTGACGGAGTTGAGTATCCGGTTGTGAAGGTCGAGATCTCCAACACCTCTCACCCATTCTACACTGGCAAAGTCAAGCTCGTTGACACCGCCGGTCGTGTTGACAAATTCTACCAGAGATACAAGAACCGTCAGAAGTAATTTCTGTCACGGAAACGATAGAGAAAGGAAGGCCGCGGAAAATTCCGCGGCCTTCCTTTATGTTTGCCACTTGGCTTCGATTCGCAAGATTAGATCTCAAAGCACCAGCCGTGTTCGTCAGGGATCTCGCCGAACTGGATGCCGGTGAGCCGCTTGTAGAGTCTCTGACAGACGGGGCCGACCTCACCGTCGTCGAAGTATTTGTAGGAGGCTGACACGGCTTCCTCCTCAAGAACGGGCTTGATGTCGATTCGTGACATAGGTGTGACCACTACAGCGGTTCCGCAGGCGGCAACCTCATCGAATTCTGAGAGTTCCCCCACCGGAACTGGACGCTTCTCGACATCCATTCCCAAGTCTTTGGCCACCTGCCTCAGGGATTTGTTGGTGATCGATGGCAGCACGCTGTCCGAGAGCGGGGTGATGTACTTGTTCCCCTTGACGGCGAAGAAGTTGGACGATCCGAACTCGTCGATATATTCCCTTGTCTTGGAGTTCAGGTACAGGAGTTCGGTGTAGCCTTGCTCGTGAGCGACTCTGTAAGGCTCGAATGTGGCGGCGTAGTTCGCCCCGATCTTGTAGCTTCCCGAGCCTTTCGGGGCGGCTCTGTCGTAGTTGCCCGGAATCACTCCGGTAAATGACCTCAGGCGCTCGCCGTAGTAGGATCCGACAGGGGAGCAGACGACCGCAAACGTGGCTTCCGGGTAAGGTGAGAGCAGGATCTTGGGGTGTGTGCCGAAGAGGACAGGACGGATGTACATCGATGCCTGATGGCAGTACGGCGGCATAAACTCAAGGTTGCCTAAGATGCACTCCTTGCACATCTCGATGAACATCTCCTTTGTCGGAACCGGAATGCCGAGATAGGCGGCTGTCCTCTGAAGCCTGGCCGCATTCTCGTCCGGCCGGAAAATCACTCTCCTGCCGTCTTTCTGTGTGAATGCTTTCAGACCCTCGAAGCAGGAGATCGAATAGTGAAGTACCTGAGCGAAAGGGTCTAACGTGAAGGAGAATGTCTCGGTCTTCTCGATTGGTGACCATTTTCCGTCTTTGAAGCGTGAGACGATGACGGTTCTCGTCCTGTAGGCGTCAAAGCCTAACTTGTCCCAATTTATTTCTTCCATAATATTTTTTGTTAAGTTCGTTCTACTTTTTATTTATTGAATATGAGCGGCCACCCAGTCGCCGACCTCGGATGTGGAATATGCCTTTGCTCCCTCTCCGGCGAGGTCCTCTGTCACGACACCGGCCTCGATCGAGGCGGCCACGGCATCGCGGATGGCCCTGCCTTCCTCTGTGAGACAGAATGAATATTCAAACATCATTGCGGCTGAAAGAATGGCTGCCAGTGGGTTGGCGATGTTCTTTCCGGCGGCCTGCGGGTAGGAGCCGTGAATAGGCTCGAACAGGGAGGTCCGCTCGCCGACAGACGCTGACGCCAAGAGGCCCATCGAGCCGGAGACGCAGCTGGCCTCGTCGGTCAGGATGTCTCCGAAAGTGTTCTCGGTGACGATGACGTCGAAGAACTTGGGGCATCTGATGAGTTGCATAGCGGCGTTATCCACGTACATATAGTCGGTCTGGACATCGGGATATTCATTCTCCATTTCCTTGGCCACCTTTCTCCAGAGCCGCGAGGTCTCAAGAACGTTTGCCTTATCCACCACGGTCAAGTGATGGCGGCGGTGTCCGGCGTATTCGAAGGCGCGCCTGAGGATGCGCTCGATCTCGAAGCGGTGGTATTCATTAGTGTCGAACGCCGTGTCCCCATTGTCACGGTAGCCCTTCTCCCCGAAATACATTCCTCCGGTCAGCTCCCGCACGCAGACAAAGTCCGCCCCGTCGATCAGCTCGCTTTTCAGCGGAGACTTGTACAGCAGGGGCTTGAAGGTCTCCACGGGACGGATGTTCGCGTAAAGTCCCAATCTTTTGCGGATTGCGAGGAGTCCCTGCTCAGGACGCACCTTGGCCGTAGGGTCGTTGTCGTACTTGGGGTCGCCGACGGCTCCGAAAAGCACCGCGTCGGATTCCGCGCAGATCTTATGGGTCTCCTCAGGGTAGGGTGTGCCGAACCTGTCGATCGCGCAGGCACCGACGTAGGCCTTTTTGTACTCGGCCTCGTGACCGAATCTTGCGCAGACGGCGTTAACGGCCTTGACGGCCTGACTGACCACTTCCGGGCCTATTCCGTCGCCCGGCACTTCAGCTATTCTCAGTTTCATATTCTTACAATGTATGTGTCTTTTCGTAGTCCTCGATGTCCTTTCTGTGGCTCAGAAGATAGTCGATGTCATCCAGGCCGTTCATAAGACAGAATTTCTTGTACTTGTTGATCTCGAAACGCTCCGCCTTGCCTGTCGTGAGGTTGGTCACGGTCTGGTTCGGAAGGTCAATCCTGACCTTCGCCCCGTGATCCGACGCAATCGTGTCGAACAGCTCTTCCAGAAAGGCCTCGCTGACGGTCACCGGAAGCACGAAGTTGTTGAGCTCGTTATTCTTGTGGATGTCGGCGAAGGCGCTGGAGATGACGGCCCGGAAGCCGTACCCGGCGATCGCCCAGGCCGCGTGCTCTCGGCTGGATCCGCAGCCGAAATTCTTCCCGGCGACCAGCACACAACCGCTGTAGGACGGGTCGTTGAGCGGGAAATCCTTGTTGAGGCTGCCGTCCGGGTTGTGTCTCCAGTCCCTGAACAGATTCTCGCCGAAGAATCTTTCGTCCCTTGTGGTCTCTTTAAGGAATCTTGCGGGGATGATCTGGTCTGTGTCGATGTTCTCCAGCCGGAGCGGAACGCAGCTGCTTTCAATTATGTCAAATTTCTGTTTCATCGCGCTTATCTCATTAACGTTCTCGGGTCAGTGACAACTCCTGTGACGGCAGCGGCCGCGGCGGTGAGAGGGGAGGCGAGCATAGTGCGCGCTCCCGGCCCCTGACGGCCCTCGAAGTTGCGGTTACTTGTTGACACTGAATATTTCCCCGCGGGAATCCTGTCATCGTTCATCGCCAGGCAGGCTGAGCATCCGGGCTGGCGGATCTCGAATCCGGCCTCTTTTAGAATTACGTCAAGCCCTTCGGCCTTGATCTGTCCTAAAACCGCCTGGGATCCAGGGACCAGCCAGGCGGTGATCCCATCGGCCTTGTGGCGACCCTGCGCTATGGAAGCGAAAGCCCTGAAGTCCTCGATCCTGCCGTTCGTGCAGGCTCCGAGAAAAACGTAGTCGATCTTTTTCCCGAGCATCCTCTCGCCGGGATGGAATGCCATATATTCAAGAGCCTTGGGGGCTGCGTCCTGAGGGATTGTCCCGGTGATTCCGATGCCCATCCCGGGATTGGTGCCGTAGGTGATCATCGGCTCTATGTCGGCCGCGTCGAGTGTTATCTCCCTGTCGAAAACTGCGTCGTCACCCGATCTCAAGGTCTTCCAGTATTCCACCGCCTTGTCCCAGTCTGAATCCTTGGGGGCATATTCCCTGCCCTTGAGGTACTCGAAGGTGGTGCCGTCCGGGGCGACAAGCCCTCCTCTCGCACCCATTTCGATTGACAGGTTGCACAGCGTCAGCCGTCCCTCCATCGACATCTCTCTGACGGCTGATCCGGCATATTCAATGAAATGGCCTGTCGCTCCGGAGGTCGTGATCCGCCGCATTATGTACAGTGCCACATCCTTCGGGCTAACTCCCTTGCCGAGTGTCCCTTCAATGCTGATCCTCATTGTCTTAGGCTTCTGCTGAAGGATGCACTGAGAGGCCATCACCATCTCCACCTCGCTTGTCCCGATGCCGAAGGCGACCGCTCCGACAGCCCCGTGGGTCGAAGTGTGCGAGTCGCCGCAGACAATGGTCATTCCGGGAAGCGAGAGCCCCCTTTCTGGCCCGACGACGTGGATTATTCCGTTGCGCGGATCAGTCATTCCGAAATATGTCAGGCCGAATTCCCGGGCATTTCTCTCCAAGGTCTCCACCTGCTTCCTGCCGACCGCGTCCTCGATCGGCTTGTCCTGGTCGTGGGTGGGAATATTATGGTCCGGCATACAGAAGATCCTTTCCGGCCGGAGGCAGCCGACGCCCCTTTCTTTCAGACCCTCGAAAGCCTGGGGGCTGGTCACCTCGTGGCAGTAAAGTCTGTCGATGTACAGTTGGGTTGGGCCGTCATTCTCATTGGTGACGACGTGGGAGTCCCAGATTTTGTCGAATAATGTGTTCATTCCGCCGAGAATTTGTTCAATGCGTCAATGTAGGCCTCGATCGATGCGTTCACGATGTCGGTGCTTGAGCCGAAGCCGTAATAAACTCGGCCGCTATGCTCAACCTGTGTGTGAACCTTGCAGGTGTCGTCGGAGCCTTTGGATACTCCCTGAATCGTGAACCCGGTGAGGGTTACAGGCTTTTTGATGATTTGTCTGACCGCGTGGATCGCCGCGTCTATCGGGCCGTTTCCTGTGGCTGCGGCCTCGAATTTCTCTCCGCAGATGTCCAGACCGATGCTGGCCACCGGCTTCATACCGATTCCGCTGGTTGCCTGAAGCCAATCGACCTTGATGTGATGGTCGTTGGCTCTCTCGCTTCCGGCGAGCATCAGGATGTCGTCGTCGTTGATCTCCTTCTTCTTGTCGGCAAGCTTCAGGAACTCCTCATAGACTTTGTCCAACTTTTCCTCGCTCAGGTTCACCCCGTGGGTCTCCAGCCGGTATTTCAGGGCGGCGTGTCCGCTGCGGGCGGTGAGGACGATTGAGTTCTCGTCCAGTCCGATGTCCTTAGGGTCGATGATCTCGTAGGTCTGGGCGTTTTTCAGAACACCGTCCTGATGTATCCCTGAAGAGTGGGCGAATGCGTTCCTCCCGACTATGGCCTTGTTCGGCTGCACCGGCATATTCATCAGGTTCGACACCATCCTGCTTGTGGGGTAGATCTTCCGGGTGTTGATGTTAGTGTAAAGGCCTGTTTCCTTGTGGCATTTCAGGATCATCACGATTTCCTCAAGGGATGTGTTCCCGGCTCTCTCGCCGAGTCCGTTGATTGTCACCTCCACCTGTCTGGCCCCGTTCCGGATGCCTTCGAAAGTGTTGGCCGTGGCCATCCCGAGATCGTTGTGGCAATGGGTGGAGATCACTGCCTTGTCGATGCCGTCCACGTGGTCGATGAGGTACTTTATCTTGGCTCCGTACTCTTCCGGAAGACAGTAGCCAGTGGTGTCAGGAATGTTCACCACCGTGGCCCCGGCCTTTATCACAGCCTCGACCACTCTTGCAAGATATTCATTGTCGGTTCTTCCCGCGTCTTCGGCGTAGAATTCGATGTCCTCGACGTATTTCTTAGCGTACTTGACAGCCCTCACGGCCCGTTCGAGGATCTCCTCGCGGGTGGAGTTGAACTTGTACTTAATGTGCGGGTCAGAAGTCCCTATCCCGGTGTGTATTCTCTTGTGTTTGGCGTACTTGAGGGCATCGGCCGCAACGTCTATGTCTTTTTCCACCGCCCTTGTGAGCGCACAGATCGTGGGCCAGGTCACCGCCTTCGAGATTTCGATCACCGAGTTGAAGTCCCCCGGGCTTGAGATCGGGAATCCCGCCTCGATGACATCCACGCCCAGGCTTTCCAACTCCTTGGCGATCTGGATTTTCTCGACCGTGTTGAGCTGACATCCCGGCACCTGCTCACCGTCCCTGAGGGTCGTGTCAAAAATTTGTACTCTGTTGTCCATAAGTGTTTGTCCGTTGTTTTGATTCGTCTGTTAATTCCTGCTTGTCGTTTGTCTTTCGATGTGAAAGTGTGATGAAAACAAAAAAGCCCTCCCTTTGTGTCCGGGAAGGCTGTAAATGAATAAATATGTAATCTACTCATCCCATGCGTCTCCCTGACCCTCGAACGCTTAGCGTTAGGGTTGATAGGGCGGTAAGGACGATGGATGAATTTTGCATAAATATTATTCTTTCAAATCGTAACTGATGCAAATCTATAAAATGAGATTCTAAATTCCAAGAAAGATTTTATCTAAATTGTTTTAGAAAGCGTCTGGCGAAGAATAGGGAATTTTGGCAAAAGAAAAAGTAAACCAGTCCGGCAGGACTCCTGACTACCTGCAAATAGCGGCTTAGGCACATTATTCAGTCACATCCGGAATGGTTAGCTACTCCATTCCTTAGAGGATGGGAGGAGTGTTTACCTCCAGCCGGATACAGCCATCAGACACTGGTGAACGGTTTGTCCGGTTCTTACGAGGCTCGGGGTTGGCCAACCCCGGCTTTTTCAACCTTATGCTTCCTCAGCTTTCTAACTGGGCCCGCGGCTTTTCAGCCGACGGACACAAGCTTTAGGGGCAGGCTACCCCTTGTTCAGCCACGGACTGGTTTACAACTTTCAATGATCTTGTGGATTCTGGTTGCAAAGATAATAAACTTCCGCGAATCCTATTTTCGCAGACTGAAAAAATATTCTGGAATATGAATGTGGCTCGTTCTGACAGGTGTTCGCAGGCTGTCAATGCCGAACCGGGACTGTTGGGGGTGTGAATATGCCGTGGCGGATAACAGACTGTGAATCAGTGAGGTGACGCACTCTACTCCCGGGTGTTTTGCTGTGGAGTATGGCGTTTTATTTGGCTGATTGTCAATGCTATAGCTGCCACGGATGCGTGCGGATGGCGAGGACGGCCATAAACAAAGGATGGCGGCCAAAAGATCTTTTGGCCACCATCTCTTCATAAATCCTGTGTTTCTCTCGTCTCGCTATTCCTTCTCAGGAGCTATGGCTGACCAGACGACGGCGCTGAGGGCACCGCCGCAGAGAGGGGCTACGATGAACACCCAAAGATCCTTCAGAGCCTGCCCTCCGGCGAAGATGGCCGGTCCGATGGAACGGGCAGGGTTGACAGATGTTCCGGTGAGCCTGATGCAGACAAGGTGGATGAGAATCAGGGACAGACCTATCGCCAGACCTGCGAAATTGCCTGCTCCGACCTTGCTGTCAGTCGTGCCGAGAACCACGAACACGAAGAGGAATGTGGCGATGAACTCAACGAGGAACGCTCCACCGGCTCCACCAGCATTGGCCACGGCGTTTGTTCCAAGTCCGCCTGTGAGGTCAGGCGCGGCCACAACCTTTGTGAGAAGAAGAAGGATGGCGCCTGCGATGACCGCACCGATGACCTGTCCGATCCAGTAGCCGACAGCGTCTTTCCAGCTCATTCTTCCGGACAGAGCCACACCGAGGGTGATGGCCGGGTTGATGTGGCAGCCGGAGATGCCTCCGATTGTGTAGGCCATAGCGACCACTGAAAGTCCGAAGGCGACCGCCGTGCCGACGACTCCGGCGGCGGTGTCGCAGCCGAGGAACATTGCCGTTCCGCAGCCCAAAAGTGTCAGAACCATTGTTCCGATGCACTCAGCGATGTACTTTTTCATACTATAGAATTTAAAGTAAATTGTCGTTCGAGGCGCTAAAATACAAAATATTCATTGGAAATCTGTTATTTTTCCTAAATTTACGAAGATTACATATTATGTATTATATGGAGACTAATGTTGTGATTATGGCGGGAGGCATCGGCAGCAGGCTTTGGCCGATCAGCACTCCGAGGATGCCCAAGCAGTTCATCGATTTGCTTGGAATAGGAAAGACGATGATTCAGTTGACGGTGGAGAGGTTCCTTCCGGTCTGCGGGATGGAGAACTTCTGGGTCGTGACGTCGGCCGACTATGTGGATGTCGTCCGGGAACAGCTTCCGGCCATCCCGGCCGGACATATTCTTGCCGAGCCGGAGCCTCGCAACACCGCTCCGTGTGTGGCCTACGCCTGCTGGAAGATCTCGTCGGTCTGCCCTGACGCCAACATCGTGGTCACTCCGGCTGACGCATTGATCCTGAATGAGCAAAGATTCTCCAACATCATACGCAAGGCGTTGAATTTCACCTCGGAAGGTAACAGGATTGTGACCGTAGGCATCGAACCGACACGCCCTGAGACCGGCTACGGCTACATATTCGCAGAGGAAAAGCGTCCTGAGGAAGTCGTCAAGGTCAGGGAGTTCAAGGAAAAGCCTGATCTTCAGACGGCCAAGGAATATCTTGCCGCTGGCACCTACTTCTGGAACGCCGGAATATTCGTCTGGAGCGCCGCCACAATCGTCGCCCAGATGCGCGCCCACGCGCCGCAGATCGCCGAAGTGATGGACAGGATCGCCGGTTCATTCGGCTCTGACAAGGAGGAGGAGACGGTTAAGACTTTGTTCCCGACCTGCGAGAAGATCTCCATTGACTATGCCGTGATGGAGAAGTCCGACGAGATTTATGTCATCGAGGGAGACCTCGGCTGGTCGGATCTTGGAAGTTACAGTTCCGTCAAGGCTCACATCCCTTCTCCGGAGGATGATCCGGTTCCTGACGGAGTCAGCGGCGATTCGTCCGGCGCTGGCAACAGGATTGTCGGCAAGGATGTCCGGCTTTTCGGCTGCAAGGACTGCATCGTCCACGCCGAGGACGGAGGCACTGTCATTGTCAAAGGACTGGAGGGCTACATCGTCGCTGTCAAGGACGGCAATGTGCTTGTCTGCCCGCTCGCCGATGAGCAGCGTATCAAGGAATATTCAAGTAAATGACTCAAGTTTCGCATTTGCGAAACTCCTATTTTCTTCACCGCAAAGCGGTGAAAGCAAGTCCCTCCCCCGAGGGGAGGGATTTAGGGAGAGGGTAACGTGAATGCCCCAAGGGGTGCGCAAGGCGCATCCCCTCCCCCGAGGGGAGGGATTTAGGGTAGGGGTAACGTAAATGATAAATTTGGCAATTACCTTCGAACGTGAGATGTTTTATTTGCAGCAGGT
>CAYZKZ010000114.1:0-9380 GCA_964479325.1 uncultured Muribaculaceae bacterium | reverse complement strand
CTCGATATAAACTACTGGCCGCTTAAAAAGGCAGTTCTTAAGGAGCGACTAATTAATCGATAATAAATAAATTACTTTTTGAGAGACACCATTCCGACCGCAAATCCGTAGGCGAAAACGAGCGTTTGCGGCACTATGGGGCACAGAGATGCAGCGGAGCGTGCGTCAGAGGTGGCCGGAGAACCGGGCGGAATGCAAATCCGCGTGTTGTTTCAAGAAACAGCGGTTAGTCAACTCCTATATAATCTATCCCTAATCTGTGTGAGTTGGCTCAGTTGCGTGTTATAAGGTACTTACGACTTTGTAAATGTTCAATACCGGCGGGCATTGAAGCATCGGCTCCCTCAACTTTTTGAAATCCTTCAGATAGTCTTGCCCTGAATGGAAGATCTGGGATTCCTGATCCTTGTACTTTTCGTAAAAGAAGAATCCAGTGGGATTAAACGGATCTTGCAAAAAGTAATACTCCAGGCACCCTTTTTCTCTCTTCGTCGCGGCGATGATGTTTTCCGCCAAATTAATGAATGCGTCAATGCAATCCGGTTTTATGGAAATCCGGGATGTGATGATTACTTCATTGTCTGTTTTCACGTTCATATTCAAGTTGTTTACATTGCTGACTGTACTTAGGCGGCTGTCGCCGGACAATTCTGTGGGAAGATTGTTTTTCGCGCTTGTGGAGACAGCAAATGCCGCGAAAAAGAAAATAAGTTCCAAGATTCTTTTCATATATATTCCTGTTTTGTCGTTCATCTTAATGTGTTTCCTGCAAATATACTCGTTTCCGTTCAATTGTTGTCCGAAATTATGCATCTTGCCCCTTTGGACTAAAAGGCACTTTAAATTTGATTGAAAATTTTGTTGGGTTTTATTACATTTGTAAATATGTATTCAGACATCATAATAATCGGTGGGGGAGCGGCGGGGCTGATGGCCGCTTATGGGGCCACCAGGGCGCTTCCGCTGGGAAGCTCGGCGAAGGTCACGATTCTTGAGAAGATGCCTCGGCCCGGCAGGAAGATTCTGTTCACGGGAAAAGGACGCTGCAATTTCACCAACTTGAAGGACTGGAACGAGTTCTCACAGCATATTCGTACAAATGCCAACTTTGTGAAGCCGGCGTTTTACAACTTCACACCGGAGAACACCATCGATTTCCTGGAGAGCAACGGGTTGGAGACCGTGGTGGAGAGGGGAGACCGGGCGTTTCCATATTCACACAGGGCGTCGGATGTGCTGGACACCATTGTCGAGGTGGTGCTGCGTCACGGCGTTACTCTGCTGACTGACAGGGAAGTGACCGAGATTCTGCCGGGATTCTCGATCAGGTGCGCCGACGGTGAGTCATTCGAGTGTTCGAAACTGATCATAGCCACAGGCGGACTTTCCTATCCGGGGACCGGCTCCACCGGCGACGGCTACAAATGGGCCAAGGCATTCGGACATAGTCTCGTTCCGTGCTTCCCGTCGCTGACCGCGCTTGTTCCGAAAGGGTACAAGATCATCGACCGGCCAGAGACAGGCCTGAAGGGGCATATTCACAGAGAGACTCCGATGACCGGAAGCGGTGAGGCGCTGAAGGGGGCCAAGTTGAAGAATGTCAACCTGACCGTGACTTTCGACGGAGGCAAATCCGAGAGCGAGTTCGGGGATGTGGATTTCACCGACGGCGGCATCGAGGGACCGATCGGTTTCCAGGTCAGCCGCAAGTGCGTCAAGGCCCTGATGAACGGCGGCAAGGTGGCGTTCTCGCTTGACCTCAAGCCTGGAGTCTCGCTGGAGGAGCTGACCGGCCGTATAAAAACCCTTTGGAACGAGATCAAGGACGACCCCCGCACCCGCCAGTGGAAGGATGGCCGCGGCCTGAACGGAAAGGAGATGTACAGGATTCTTTTAGGCAAATTGATGCCTTGGGAACTCATCCCGGGCTTCCAGGCGTGGAATCCGGAAATAATGAAAGTCGATCTGAAAAAGTCTGAATATGCCCCTTCGCGCGCCGCTAACCTTTCCGGCCGCTATGACCGCTCCTTCTCCAAAGGGTTCGGCCAGCGGGATCGCCGTTTCAGCCGCCAGCCGAGGCGCTACTACGACATCGATCTGGATCTTCTGGCCAAAACGCTGAAGGACTGGAAGTTCGAGATCATCGGCTTCGTGGGCTACGAACGGTGTGTGATCACCGCCGGAGGTGTTTCGACAGATGAGGTCCTCCCTAAGACAATGGAGTCCCGCCTTAAGCCTGGCCTCTACCTTTGCGGCGAGGTTCTGGATATGGACTGCGACACCGGCGGCTACAACCTCCAGTGCGCCTTCTCCACCGGCTATCTCGCCGGGGAGTCAGCGGCCAAGTCGCTGGGTGTCAAGGATGATGTGATTGTGGGTCAATAGACTCCCGAGCCGATCATCTCGTCGTCGGTGGAGTACCAGGCGGCGAACTGGCCGTCGGAGACTCCGCGCTGCGGGGTGTCGAACAGGAGGAACAGGCCGTTCCGCCGCTTGATCAGGAACGCATCCTGAAGTGGCTGGCGGTAGCGGATGCGGACACGGTAGCTGCGGATCTCCCCGTCGGACATCGCAAGGTCAGTCCTGATCCAATGAATATCCTCGTTCGCTATTCTCAGGCAGCTGCGTGACAGCCCCTTATGTGTGTGACCTTCGCCTACGTAGATGATGTTGCGAGTCACGTCAGTAGCGATCACGAAGATGGAGTCCTTGTGGCCTCCGATGTTGAGACCCTTCCTCTGACCGATCGTGTAGAACTGCGCTCCGTCGTGCCTCCCGACGATCTTTCCGAAAGGATTGTCCTTGTACCGAGTCTTCTTGACGTGCTTTTTCCCCGACCTGTAGGTCTCGGTCTCGAACTTGATGTCGTCGTACCTGACCGGCTCTGAGAGCCTCATCAGATCCTCGTCGCTCAACTCGGCTATCTTTCTTTCCTCGAACTCGTTATGGGGGCTGGCCTGTGCGGTCCCTGAGCCTGTCGAAGGGACCGCAGGGGAGACCCTGCGGTTGTTGAACGCCTTGCCACCGGAATCCTCGGAGGAATATTCAGTGACCATCATCGGCTCGCCCGGAGTTTTCAGGAGCGAGGCGAGGGTGTCGTGAATGAAGCGATATTGCCCGCTTTGGGCGTAATAGGCGTCATAGACCTCCACCACGTCGCCCTCACAAGGCTTCAGTTTCTGCTGAAGGAACGTCGGAAGGTCCACCTTTCCGACGAAGCATATTCCTTGGGAATCCTTTTTGTCGGCCGACGGCAGGTCCCCCTCCTTGGCCAACTCTCTGACCTCCGGCTTCGTCAGATGTCCGATAGGGAAGAGAGCCTGGCCGAGCTGCTCCTGCGTGAGCTGGCAGAGGAAATAGCTCTGATCCTTGTTCGGATCGACTCCCTCAAGGATTCTCCACTGAGGCTGTCCGCCAATCACAACCTGCTGACCGTCAGCTCCGAGCAGCGGCTCACGCCTACAGTAGTGACCTGTCGCCACCATATCCGCTCCGAGTTTTCTGGCCGCCTGGAGGAAGGCGTCGAACTTGATCTCGCGGTTGCAGAGAACGTCCGGGTTGGGGGTGCGTCCGGCGGAATATTCATTGAACATATAATCTACCACGCGCTGGCGGTACTCCTTGGAGAGGTCCACGAAGTAGAAAGGTATGCCGATCTTGCGCGCGACCATCTCCGCCACAAAGCGGTCCTCCTCCCACTCGCAGTCACCGTGCAGGGTCGCGTCCGCATCGTGCCAGTTCTGCATAAACATAGCGAACACATCGAACCCCTGCCTCTTCAGAAGCAGAGCCGCCACACTTGAGTCAACGCCTCCCGAAAGTCCGACACATATTTTCATAACGATACCTTTTCCTAATTATAACCAACTACAAATTTACTGAAATGCGTGAATATGCACAATTTTTGCTAACTTTGAAAACTGTTGCACAAAAACCACTGAATATGAAAGCAGTAAGACTGGACATCAACTATACTGAATATTCCTCCATCGATGAGATGGAGCCGCGGGACATCGAACTTGTGAAGGCTGCCATCGAGGCCCAGAAAGGCTCGTACGCTCCGTATTCCAAATTTAATGTCGGCGCGGCGCTGCGCCTTGAGGACGGGACAATCGTGAGAGGTGCCAATCAGGAGAACGCCGCCTATCCATCCGGCCTCTGCGCCGAAAGAACCGCAATGTTCTGGGCCAACGCCAATTATCCCGGCAAGGCTATGCTCTCTCTCGCCATTGTTGGAGGCTTTGACGGCACTCTTGCCGAGACTCCTTGCTCACCTTGCGGATCGTGCCGTCAGGTGATGGCCGAGTACCAGACTCTGTCCGGCCGTCCTATGAGCATCATAATGTACGGAACGAAAAAAACGTGGAAATTTGAAAAAGTGGATGACATACTGCCATTCATTTTTGACAGTTTCAACGAAAAGTAGTATATTTGCAGTCAGGGAAAGTCGTACACGACCAGCTCCCTCTGAATTCCCCCAGGGTCGGAAGGCAGCAAGGGTAGGAGGTCGTAGCGGTGCGATGTACTAAGCTTTCCCTTTTTTTGTGACTATACCGGAATATTATAAAATCCTCCAACCTCAGACATTGGGATTGGAGGATTTCTATGTAATGAGCTATTTCCTTACTCGGTCGGGTACTTGATGGAGAAGGAGAACTTCGCTTTGGCGTCCTTGTCAGCGTTGCCTTTCTTAGTCCACTGGTTCTCAACCTCCTTACGGAGGGCAGACAATTTCTCGGAGATCTGGTCGTAGGCGTTCTGGACATCTGTGTCCTTGCTGAGAATGACCTTACTGTTCTCTCCTTCCATACTCAGGGCGATCTCATAGACGGAGTCGCCGTCATCGGACTTGCTGCAGCCGGTGAGACTCAATGCGGCCACAGCCGCGGCCAGCATTGTCAATAGTACGAACTTTTTCATTTAAATATTAATGAAACTAATTGATTGTCAGACTAAACGCATCTTGGCGTATTTCAGCAGCAGAAGTTTCTCTCCATAGTGGTCGAAGTCGATCCTCGCCTTGAGATCTGGTATATTCCCGGAGATCTCAAGGATCTTGCCCTGACCGAAGCGGTTATGCTCGATCCGCTGGCCGACCTTGAAATCGGTCATCGGAGCCGGGACGAAATCCGCGTCTGAGATCTTTGGAGGAAGCGGACGGTTGCGCAGCGCCTCGATCCTTGCGGCGGTGTCCGATGGCTTCGGAGCGGTAGGCTTATGCTCGTACCTGACGCTGCCGGACGAACCGTAGGAGTTGCCGCCGCCCATTCCGTACTTGTTGCCGGACCTGTTGGTCGATCCGCCGCCGGAATTGCCGCCGAACCTGCCTGCGGAATCCGAACCGTTGCCGCGGCCGTACCCCGATCCTCCGGAGAACCGCCCTGAGCCATAGCTTTTTCCTGAGCCGAATCCACGTGATCCGAATCCTCCGAAGTCGTTGAAATCGAGATCGTCTGATCCTCCATCGGAGAAATTGTCGTTCCTAAGAGGATTGGCGATATATTCAGGATCAATCTCCTTGATGAAGCGGCTCGGAGAGTTGGACTCGTGCTTGCCGTTGCGCATCCTCGTGTTGGCGAACGAAAGGCAGACCGCCTTTTTCGCCCTTGTCATCGCGACGTAGAAGAGTCGGCGCTCCTCCTCAATCTCAGCGGGGGAGGCCAGCATTCCGCCGGACGGGAACAAGTTCTCCTCAAGACCCGCGACGAAGACATAAGGGAACTCCAGACCCTTGGCCGAATGCACGGTCATCAATGCGATCTTGTTGTTCGTGTCCTCCTCGTCCTCCACATCCACATTGGACAGCAGGGAGATGTTCTCAAGGAACGCCCCCAAGGTGAAGACAGGGTAGGTGATCTCGGAATCCTCGTCAGCCTGCTCCTCGGCGATCAGGTCGTGGAGATATTCATCCCTCTTTTCCTCGATGAAGTGGGTGACGCTGTTGAGGAGTTCCTCGATGTTGGACGCCCTGGACTGCGCCTCGATCGAAGGATCGTTCTTGTAGAATGCGTACAGCCCGCAGGCGTTGGAGATGCCAAGCGCCAGCTCGTCGGCGTTGGTGTCCGCTTCCTTCGAGGCGAAACCGTCGATCATCTCACAGAAGGAGCGGATCTTGGCCACTGCGGCCGGCTTCAGACCGTAGTCGGCGAACTTCTCTGAATATGCCGCCTTGAACAACGAGCATTTCAGGTCGAAGGCCATCGCCGCCAAAGCGTTGAGGGATGTGTCACCGATTCCTCTGGCAGGGGTGTTGACGATCCGCTTGAAGGACTCGTCGTCGTTGACGTTCACCACTAATTTAAGGTAGGCCATCATATCCTTGACCTCGGCCCTGTCGAAGAACGAGTTGCCGGAGTAGATCATATACGGCAGATTCCTTTTCCTCAGCGCCTCCTCCAAGGCCCTGGACTGTGAGTTGGTTCTGTAAAGGATGGCGAAATCCTGATACTGGGCGTGTTCCGTCTGCATCCTCTCAACGATTCCGGACGCTATCGCTATGGCCTCGTCCTGCTCGGACCAGCTGTTCAGAAGCTTGATCTTCTCGCCTTCCTCACCGACGGCCACACAGGTCTTCGGGATTCTGTTCTCATTCTTGGCAATCAATGAGTTGGCTGCGTTCACGATGTTCGCCGTCGAACGGTAATTCCTCTCCAGCCGGAAGATCTGGCACTCCGGGTAATCCTTTTTGAAATTAAGAATATTCTCGATCTTGGCCCCGCGGAAGGCGTAGATGGACTGCGAGTCGTCGCCCACGACGCAGATGTTCCGGTGGGTCTGGGTGAGCTTCTTGAGAATGACGTACTGGGCGAAGTTAGTGTCCTGGTACTCATCTACAAGGATGTAGTCGAACCGCGACGCTATCTCCTCGCACGCCTCCGGGAAATCCCGGAGCAGAATGTTCATATTCAGTAATATGTCGTCGAAGTCCATCACGCCGGAGTTCTTGCACTTTTCGGCGTAACGGGAGTAGATGTCGCATATTCTTGGCTTCCGGGCGTGCGTGTCGTTGATTATCGCCTGCTGGTTGTTGCGGTAGGCGGCGGCCGTGACGAGGTTGTTCTTCGCCATCGAGATTCTTGACAGAACGTCCTTCGGCTTATAGACCTTGTCGTCCAGCCCAAGCTCCTTTATGCAGGCCTTTATGCCGCTCACGGAGTCGCTGGTGTCATAGATGGTGAACGCAGCCGGGTAGCCGAGCAAACCGGCGTATTCCCTTAGGAATCTTATGAATATGGAGTGGAAGGTCCCCATAAAGAGCCTTCTCGCCTTGCGTTCGCCGACCATCACGGCGATTCTTTCCTTCATCTCGGTGGCCGCCTTTTTTGTAAAGGTCAAGGCCATTATCCGCGCGGGGTCGCACCCCCTCTCAAGGATGTAGGCGATCCTGCTCGTCAGCACCCTTGTCTTTCCTGATCCCGCACCAGCCACTATCAGCACCGGTCCGTCAACACTGCCGACCGCTTTCTTCTGTTCAGCGTTCAGCCCTTCAAAAATAGCGCTTTCGTTCTTTTCCATATCGGGGGCGAAAATAAGGAAAATTTCCCGAATAAAATGAGTATATTTGCAAGGTATACAAAACATATTCTTATCAATTACCCTCAATCCGAACAGGAACAGGACATTGCGGGATTCCGTAGCCGACAGCATTCTTGCTGCGATTAATGTTTTATTAATGTTTTCGGGAAACTTACGGAAAACACCTCGGAATATCATTGCAAACATAGTTGTAAATTGACATTTGCAAAAATAGCCGTTTGTCTGCGATAGTCTGTGAAAAATTCTGTATATTCGCAGCAGTCCCGATGAGGGATAACAAAGAAAATACGTGCCTTTGTTCGTTAAAATCGCCAATTCTATCGAATGTATATGCAAGGCACAGTGGACAGCCATATATGGGGTTGTCCAGTCTGTGCGTGTATACTGGTGTTTGGCGATACCTAACGGACGACAGACTGGGCAACCTTTCTTTTGTTGCAAATATAACCAAATAAACGCATAAGATTATGGAGCTAAAACAGACAAGCAAAAGTATTTTTACTATCAGTAAGGTTCTTACTCTGGCAGGTATGGACACTACGAAAAGAATAAAACTTGTCCGCCACAAGGACAGCCGTGAGTCTATAACGATAAATGGCAGAGTCGTAGAAGGAAACCCTTATAAGTGGTATCTGACCGACAGGGAGACATTCATCGCATACCAAAGCGAGCAGCACAAGGACATATTCAAGGACGTTGACTATGTCGTTTCTTTCATAGGTGAGGACGGCACTCTGGCCAGGATGGTGGGCGTGTATCAGATTCTTGGATGTGACACAGAAAGGGAGAATCTGACAGGCGTTGACAAATTTTGCTACAAGATGGTTGAACTTGATGGCTTTGATGAACTCAACGAGCGTGTTATCGTGGACTGGGGAGACTCGGCAAGGACTTTTCATCAATGGCTTGATAAGAATGACAAGGCCATTGTAGCGGTGGAGAGAAAAGGCTTCGACTGGGTATGCCCGGACTACGAGGAAATAAGTCTGACCTATGGGCAGCTGTCCCATGTCATAAATGAGAGGCTTGAGGCGTGGAACCGGAAACTTACAACCGTCAATGGCATTTATTTGATATCGGACCAAAAGACAGGCAAACTGTATGTCGGTTCCACCTACAACCGTGACGGAATATGGGGACGTTGGGAGGACTATGCAAGGACTGGACACGGTGGCGATGTGCAACTTGCAAACCTTATTGCGGAAGATCCGGACTATGCCAAGGACAATTTTGTCTGGTCGATACTCCAGACATTGCCGTTGAACGTCAGCGACCGTGAAGCCATTAGGGTGGAGACTCCATGGAAGAACAAGTTAGGCAGATCGGTCTGCTTGCTTAATAGAAATTGAGATTTCATAGAGATTTTTCGATAAGCTGTCGAACTTTGGCAGTAATTCTAACTATATTTGCGGTGTTGAAAGTCAAAGGGTAACTCTCCCCTTAAAAGGTTCTCCTTTGTCAAACTTGCCAAAGAATGTGTTTGCGAGTGGTTTAACGCCCCTATCGGACGGCCACAGAGAGTTGGCAAGGCTTTCAATATCTTTTACTTCATTTCCACTAAAACATCATTTATTATGGAACCAACAAACGTTAAGATTGGGGAATACGTTGGTGTTTACCACGATTCCAAGGATGGCAGTTTTTACTTTGACACAATCTCTGCCGAGGAGTATGACACGGCCAAGCAAGACTCATCATCTGATTTGATGGCCGCATTCATTATTTCGCCGAATGGCTTTACGACTACAAATGGCTGTTACGTGCAAGATGGCAAGACAGACGCACCACTTGACGACACGATTCTTTATATATCCGGAATTGTGATTCTGTCAGAATGTAATGGC
>CAYZKZ010000113.1:0-9771 GCA_964479325.1 uncultured Muribaculaceae bacterium | reverse complement strand
GGACTCCATATCGATGAAATCCACGATGACGATTCCGCCCATATCCCTGAGCCTAAGTTGTCTGGCGATCTCCTCGGCGGCTATCTTGTTGACCTCGAATGTGTTTTCCTCCTGATTGTCGGTTTTTGCCCGGATTCCGCTGTTCACGTCGATCACGTTCAGGGCCTCGGTCGTCTCGATGACCAGATAGGCGCCCTGTTTCATCGGCACCACCTTGCCGAACGAACTCTTGATCTGCCTTGTGACCTCGAAGTGGTCGAAGATCGGATCCTTTCCGTTGTACAGCTTCGCGATTTTCTCCTGATCCGGAGAGATCAGGGAAATATACTTCTTAATCTCCTCATAGACCGTCTCGTTGTTGACATAGATGTTCGAGAACGAATCGTTCAGGAGATCCCTGAGGATGGTGGTTGTCTTGCTGTACTCCGTGAAGAGCAGCTGAATGCCCTTTGACTTGGCTACCTTTTTCCAGGAAGATTCCCATTTTTCTATCAGGGACTTCAGCTCGGCCACAAGCACGGCCGCGTTCTTCCCTTCGGCCGCGGTGCGGATGATCGCTCCGTAGTTCTTGGGCAGAATGCTTCTGACAAGCGTCTCAAGCCTTCTTTTCTCTTCCTTGGAGGAAATCTTTTGGGAAATGCTTACCTTCTCAGCGAAGGGAATAAGCACAATGTTACGTCCTGCCAATGAAATTTCCGCGGTCAGTCGTGACCCTTTGGTGGAGATCGGCTCCTTGACAATCTGCACTATTATCATCTGTCCAGGCTTCAGGACGTTCTCGATGCGGCCTTCCTTCTCAAGGATAGGACCTATCTTTATGTCCGAGTACAAAGCGCCGAGGTCTGTGTTTGGATTGCTCTTCCGGACGAACTCGTCGAACGATGTGAAGTAGAATCCCAAGTCCAGATAATGAATGAATGCTTCCTTCTTGTCTCCGATGTCCACAAAGGCAGCGTTGAGCGCAGGAAGAATCTTCTTCACTTTCCCCAGATAAACGTCTCCGACGGAAAAACTGTGCCCCTTGCTGGACTCCTTGTTAAGCTCAATCAGCCGATGGTTTTCCATCAGCGCGATGTGAACTTCGGTCGATGTGACATCGACGATCAGATCTTTCTCTGATTTTTCTGACTCCATAAGGAAATTACAATGGTTAATACTAAAAAAGGCTGGCCGGCACCTCCGGTCAGCCTTTTTCTTTTAGCAGACTGCTAAAATGACAGACACAGAAGCTTACTTCTTCTTATGTCTGTTCTTGCGCAAGCGTTTTTTACGCTTGTGCGTCGACATCTTATGTCTCTTTCTCTTTTTTCCGCTTGGCATAATAAAAGATGTTTAAAAATGATTATTTCTCCTCCTTTACCGCGTTCACGAAGATCTTTGCTGGCTTGAAAGCCGGGATGTCGTGCGCAGGGATGGTCATAGTTGTCTTCTTGGTGATGTTTCTGGCAGCCTTCTTAGCCCTGTGCTTAACGATGAAGCTGCCGAAGCCGCGGAGGTAAACAGGCTCTTTTCTGATGATAGAACCCTTGACGGTGTCCATAAACGCTTCGATTACGGACTGAACTGCGATTTTCTCGATTCCGGTTGACTTTGCAACCTCATTCACGATTTCTGCCTTTGTCATATTAATTTATATTACTTGGATTTATTTACCAATAATTATCTCCCAAAAGTACTCGAAAGTTCGTTTGGGGATGCAAAAATAGACTTATTTTTTTAATATTCAAAATCATATACATAAATTATTGAGCATAATTGTTCTGGCACGGTGATTGACCATATTCCCGGACGCGCCTTGGGATCATTGGCTTCTGCCAAATTGGCAGAGTGTGATGCCGGTGCATTGAGAGTGAGTATTATGAACAGAGACAACAATAACGACATTTTCTTCCCGGCGGGTGCCGCGGAAGTGAACATAATCCCTGTGATGCAGGGAGATGAACAGATGAAGGTGGAGGCGGGTGATCTCCCTGACACTCTGCCGATTCTGGCTTTGAGAAACGCCGTGCTTTTCCCCGGTATGGTCTATCCTGTGACAATAGGACGCCAGAAATCAATCACTTTGATCAGAGAGGCCGAGAAGGGCGACTCCTTCATCGGAGCCGTGCCGCAGGTGGATGTCACTGTCGAGGACCCAAAGGAAAACGATCTTTATGAATATGGCACCGCCGCCAGGGTGATGAAGGTCCTGGAGATGCCTGACGGCACGATCACGGCGATCCTTCAGGGGGTCAAGCGTGTCCGGATGGACGGCATCCTTTCCTACGAGCCGTACATCACCGCAAGGGTCAAGTACGTCGAGGACATCATCCCTGAGAACGACAACAGCACCAAGATGATCGCGGAGTCACTGAAAGAGAAGGCGGCCGCCATCATCAAGTCTTCCTCGTTCGCTCCAAAGGAGGCTGTCGGCGCTTTGAAATCCATTGACAACTACGCCTTTCTGGTCAACTTCATAGCCACGACCGTGGAGATCGAGAACTTCTCCGAGAAGGTTCAGCTGCTTGGAATCGATGACATCACCCTGAGGGCTATGAAGCTTCTTCAGGTGATGGACACGCAGGTCCAGCTTCTGAAGATCAAGCAGGAGATCAACCAGAAGGTCAAGAGCGACATCGACCAGCAGCAGAGGGAGTACTACCTCAACAATCAGCTCCGTACCATTCAGGAGGAACTCGGTATGGACGAAGAGGAGGAGTTCGAGAAGTTCCGCGCCAAGGCGAAGACCAAGAAATGGCCGGAGGCTGTGGGCAAGCAGTTCGAGAAGGAACTCTCCAAACTTGAGAAGTACAACCCTTCCTCCCCGGACTACAGCATCCAGTACAACTACCTTGAGTTCATCCTTGATCTGCCGTGGGGCGAGATGTCTAAGGACAACCTTGACCTGAAGCACGCGCAGAAGGTTCTGGACAGCGACCACTATGGTCTTGACACTGTCAAGGAGAGAATAATCGAGTACCTTGCCGTCCTCAAGCTGAAAGGGAATATGAAATCCCCGATCCTCTGCCTCTACGGCCCTCCGGGAGTCGGCAAGACGAGCCTCGGAAAGTCGATAGCCAAGGCGTTGGGCAGGAAATATGTTAGGATAGCCCTCGGCGGTATGCACGATGAGTCCGAACTCAGGGGACATCGAAAGACTTATGTCGGAGCGCTTCCGGGACGTATCCTTAACGGAATCAACAAGGCCGGTACATCCAACCCGGTCATCGTCCTCGACGAGATCGACAAGGTCGGCAACGACTACAAGGGCGACCCGTCCTCGGCTCTTCTGGAAGTCCTTGATCCGGAGCAGAATGTGGCGTTCCACGACAACTATCTGGACATCGACTACGACCTCTCCAACGTGCTGTTCATCACCACGGCGAACAACATCTCCACGATCCAGTCCGCCCTGCTCGACAGGATGGAACTGATTAATGTCACCGGCTACCTTGCCGAGGAGAAGATGGAGATCGCCAAGCGCTATCTGGTGCCTAAACAGTTGGACGAACACGGAATAGGCAAGAAGGAACTCCGCATCGACAAGGCCGCTTTGGCGACCATCATTGATGAATATACCCACGAATCCGGTGTCCGCGGCCTTGAGAAGCAGATCGCCAAGATCGCCCGCGTCACGGCCAAGAAGATCGCCTTGGGCGAGAGCTATCCGTCCGTGATCAAGAAGGAGCATCTGAAGGAATATCTCGGACTGCCGACCAGTTTCCACGACCTTCAGAAGGGCAATGAGGCTCCCGGCGTTGTGACCGGTCTTGCGTGGACGCAGATGGGCGGCGAGATTCTTTTCGTCGAGAGTTCCGTCAGCGGCGGCAAGGGCGTGATGACGATGACCGGAAACCTTGGAGACGTGATGAAGGAGTCTGCCACGATCGCCTACCAGTACATCAAGGCGCATCCTCAGCTTGCCAAGATGACATCCGAGGAGTTCGGGGCCAAGGACATACACGTCCACGTTCCTGAAGGAGCCGTTCCTAAGGACGGCCCGTCAGCCGGAATCACGATGGTCAGCTCGATGGTCTCCGCCCTCAGGGGTGAGGCCGTGAAGTCCGGAATCGCTATGACCGGTGAGATGACACTCAGGGGACGTGTCCTTCCTGTCGGTGGCATCAAGGAGAAGATCCTGGCCGCGAAACGCGCCGGAGTCACCGAGATCGTCATCTCCGAGGACAACCGTAAGGATGTGGAGGACATCAAGCCGATCTATGTCGAGGGACTGACGTTCCACTACGTGAAGAACATTGACGACGTGATCGCTTACATATTCAAGGATTAATTCCTATCTTTACCATCATTATGGATGTAAGGATAGAAAAAAGTTGGAAGGAAGCGCTGCAAGGTGAGTTTGACAAACCCTACTTTGCTGCGCTTTCGCGTTTTTTGCACGAGGAGAAGGCTCAGGGGAAGGTCATCTTCCCTCCTGGACCTGAGATATTCAGAGCCTTTGAGTTGACTCCCGTCGATCAGGTGAAGGTGGTGATTTTGGGTCAGGATCCCTACCACGGCTACGGTCAGGCGATGGGACTGAGTTTCTCTGTGCCTGACAATGTGCCTGCCCCGCCGTCCCTCAAGAACATATTCAAAGAGATCGAGGACGATTTGGGTGTCAGGATGAGCGGTCGTCCGAATCTTGAGAACTGGGCGCGTCAGGGCGTGCTGCTTCTGAACTCTATCCTGACGGTTCGCTCAGGGGAGGCCGCCTCTCACAGCGGGATTGGCTGGCAGCAGTTCACAGACGCCGTGATACGCTATGTGTCAGATCATTGCGAGGGCGTTGTGTTCCTTCTTTGGGGCAATTACGCCAGAAGCAAGCGGGAACTGATCGACACGACCCGCCACTATGTTTTGGAGGCGGCGCATCCGTCTCCTCTGGCAAGAGGCGCTTTCTTCGGCTGCCGTCATTTCTCGAAGACGAACGAGATTCTCGTCGCCGAGGGCAAGACCCCGATCGACTGGCGGCTTTAACAGACAATAAATCAACAGCATCACAATGGGACGCACAGCATTGTTTCCCGGGTCGTTCGACCCGTTCACCGCAGGCCATCTGAACATTCTGAGCCGCGCTCTGACCATCTTTGACGAGGTCATCGTGGCCGTGGGAATCAATCAGGACAAGCGCGGTTTCTTCACGATGGAGCAGCGGGAGGACATCATCCGTCAGGCCACGCGGGGAATGAAAGGGGTGAGAGTCGTTCACTATGAAGGGCTTACCATCGACATATGCCGTGAACTCGGTGTCAGGCACATTGTCAGGGGCGTAAGGAATATGACCGATTTCGACAACGAGCAGGCGATCGCCGACGCGAACCGCCATCTCGCCCCCGACGTTGACACAATCATCATCCCGACCGCCCAGGAATATTCCCACATCTCCTCCTCCGCCGTCCGCGACGTCATCCGTCACCGCGGCGACCTCTCCCAGTTCATCCCCGACGGCGTCATTCTCCCGGAAGTGAGATAATCTCGTTTTGTTTGACAGTATAGAGAAGTCGGTTATGGAGGACTATACAGACATTTTCCATCAGTTATGGGAGCATTCCGAGAACGAGGTGGTGGAATTCAAGAAGGCGGAGACCAATTTCGATGTGGATGAGTTGGGACGTTATTTTTCGGCTCTCAGTAACGAGGCTAATTTACGTGAGCGTGAATTCGCGTGGATGGTTTTTGGTGTCTGGGACAAGAAACATACTGTTGTAGGGACCAGTTTCAAGGATGGCGAAGTGGCGTTGAATAAGTTGAAGCAGGATATGTCGCAGCATACGACTGACAACCTGATTTTCCGTGAGATTGTTCCTGTCACTGTTGAAGGGAAACGTGTGGTTTTGTTCAAAGTGCCGGCTTCTCCACGCAATATCGTAATGTGTTGGAAAGGCGTTGCTTATGGCAGAGACGGAGAAAGCCTTAAACCATTGAATCAAGCTAAGCGAGACGCCATACGTCAGCAACCGCCTTTGCCGGACTGGACAGCTCAACTTGTGCCTGACGCTACTATATCCGATCTGGACGACTTGGCTTTGGCTACAGCACGGGTGATGTTCAAGAAAGTCCATTCCTCTAACATTCCCGCCGCTGAAATCGATGCTTGGAGTGTCGAGGAATTTTTGGCTAATAGCGCGATGATGCGGGACGGTCAATTGACCCGCGCGGCGATATTACTTTTAGGTAAGCCATTGTCTCTTCAAAAAATATATCCGGCGGTGGCTCAGATTACATGGACTTGGCAAGACGAGGACGGCATCGTGCAGGATTACGAACATTTTACCATCCCGTTTGTCTTGACTGTGGACAAGGTTCTTGGTAAAATCCGAAACAAGACAATGCGGGAATTGCCAGGAGGTACATTATTCCCTGACACGATGAAGCAGTATGACGAATATACTATTCGAGAGGCTTTGCACAATGCCATCGCTCATCAGGACTATACATTAAGGCAGCGCATTGTGTTCGTGGAAGGGCCGAACACACTTTACTATGGTAATGGCGGCAGTTTTATCCCTGGCTCTATTGAGAATGTGCTTACCCACAAAGGACCGCAACTTCATTATCGCAACGAATGCTTGTGCAAGGGTATGGTCAATTTCAACATGATTGATACCGTAGGCCGTGGAATTAAGAAGATTTATACGGAACAGCGTAACCGCTTTTTCCCTATGCCGGACTATGATATTGACAATGAAGGGCGTACGGTAGGCGTGACCATCTATGGGAAGATGATAGATGAGAAATATACAAATCTGTTGAGGTGCGAATCTTCTTTGACGCTGAAGGAATGTCTTTGGTTGGATGCTGTGCAAAAGCATCATCCTGTCACTAAGGAGGCGGCTAAGCATTTGCGCGACAAGGGATTGATAGAGGGTCGCTCGCCTAATTACACAATCTCGCTTGCCGTGGCTAAGATAACTGATCAAATTGGCCGGTATACTAAGGAAAAAGGATTGGCGGAGGACAGCATACAGAAACTGGTCCTTCAGTTGGCATACAATGCGGGTGAGAAAGGGTTTAAACGTAAGGACGTTTATGAGGGATTGCAGCATATCTATCCATCAACAAGCACTCATGATGAGAAACTTAGGAAGATAGGAAGGTTGCTTGTGAATATGGCGCAAAAAGGACTTTTAAGAAAGTCGGGAAGTGGAAAGCAATGGTTTATAACAGGCGAAGGTGAACGTGACTTGCGTTTGTGATTGGATTTTCGGTCGTTTTTCGGTCGTTTTTCGGTCGTTTTTCGGTCGTTTTTCGGTCGTTTCTGCCTTATGCGTAAAAACACATTACGATGATTGTGACTATTCGTGATAATTACAAGGGATGTATATGGCTTTGCGGAGTCATATACATTTGTCTGGTCTTCTGGCTTGCGGGAGCGGGAAGCTGCGCGGCGCAGGTGGATTCGACGAGGCTGGCGGAGCTGGACGGGAGGCTGGCGGAATATTTCAGGACGTTGGAGGGGGAGAGGATTGAGGTTAAGAACAGGGAATGCGACCTTCTGATTGACGCTGCGAAGGATTCGGTTCTCAGGCGGCACATCGCCCTGAAGATCTACGACCACTATCTTGAGTCGCCGGTTATGGGAGACGAGGCTGTGGCCATTCATCTGACAGACAAGTGGTTCTCTCCTGGGTTGATTGATATGGGCGGGGACGAGGTTCTTCTCAACGCCAAGGTCTATGCCGATTTCAACCGTCAGTCGCTGCTGGGAATGAAGGCTCCGTCCCTTGTGATGGCGACTCCGGAAGGTGACAGTGTCCGTGTCGGCGGCTCTTCCGGAAGGTACCGTGTCCTGTTCTTCTACGACACTGATTGCTCGAAATGCCGCCTTGAGACGATTCTTCTTCGCTCGAAGTTGAACTCAAAGGATTGGCCGATAGATTTTTATGCTATCTACACAGGTGTTGACGCTGCCAAGTGGAAAGAATGGCGGGAGTCAAAGTTCACGGTGACCGCGGAGCTTACAGATGTCATCCACCTTTGGGACCCTGAGATCTCTTCCGACTACCAGATGAAGTACGGCGTGATCCGGACTCCGAGGATGTTCCTCATCGACCGCTCCGGAACCATCATCGGCAGGGGGCTGGACACGCAGGCGCTGGACCAACTCCTTGGCGTTGTCCTTCAGGATGTCTCCTACGAATATGGCGGTGAGGCCTCTATGGCGCTGCTTGACAATCTTTTTGCGTCTTATGACGCTCCAGCCCGCCCGGTTGGTGAGCCTGTCGAACCATACCGTCATAAGAGAGGCGGCAAACTCATTGGTCAGCCGGTGGCTCGACAGGCTCGCCAACCGGAAGACACCCGTGTTATGGATGTCGCCAAAGCCTTGGAGTCCAGAACGTTGGCCAATGGCGACACTGTCTTCTTCAAGCACCTTGAGGGCGACCTTCTCTATTGGCTGACATCCAGCCGCGACGAGGCCTGCAAGGAAGGAACGCTTCCTTTTATTAATGAATATATTCTCTCGCGTCCAGGAATCTGGAACACGCCGGACGACACTCTCAAGGTTGTCGGCCTCGCGAGAATGATGAAGGATCTGTTGTCCAGAACTCCTGTGGGATCGAGGCTTCCGTCCGCAAAGGATCTTGTGAGTGAGAACCGCTCATCTGTCCAAAACGGTGTCTCGGCCACGGATTGGGCCTCAGCCTTTGACGCGAAGGCTTGGGACAGGCTTAGGAGGAAGGGTGGTTACATTGTCTTCCACACGGAAGGCTGCCCGGTCTGCCGGGAGGAACTCGCCGCTGCTGACTCGCTGGGCCTCAGAACATTGGAAATCAATGTGGATGAGATTATGGCCTTGAACCCGGATCTTGCAAAGGTCCTGCTTGACACATTCGACCTCTCCTCTATGCCGTTTATCCTCGATGTCTCACGCCGCGGAGTCATCCGCCGCCGCTATGTCTCGCTCGTCTCCGCCGGACATCTGTCATTCGACAAGCTCAGTGACCGGACGAGTTTAGTTAGCGTCACTCTTTGCTCGGTCACTGTAGTTCGGCGGGCTCACTAACCGGTCGAAGTGACCGGACTGTTTCGCTGACCGCAGCACCCTTGTCAGCTGGTCCGAGCAGGATGTCCCACGTCCGTGGCAGTTGACGCCGGACAGGATTTCGATGGCCTTTCCCGCCTCCATTCCTTCCAAAAGCCTCCCTATGGCCTGAAGATTTCCGTCACATCCTTTGAAATACCGTAGGTTGTGGATCTTTCCGTCAATGAGGTCGAAATCGATCTGGGCCGAGCAGACAAGCGCGCTCGGAATCGCCGTGATGTGTCTGACACCGTCAGCCGTTTTGTCAGAAACTATCCTGAAATCGTCACCAATTGTCATAGCCGTAATTATTAAACGATTAATGTCACAAAATTATAAACTTTTTATAAAATTAAGCGTAAATTTGCACGGCATTTGAAGAGAACCGATGCCGGAAAAACGAAATAATTTCTAAACACAATAGAATATGGTATCATACAAAGATCTTGGCCTGGTCAACACCAGAGAGATGTTCGCTAAGGCAGTAAAGGGTGGCTATGCTATTCCTGCGTTCAACTTCAACAATATGGAGCAGCTTCAGGCTATCATCCAGGCATCCGCCGAGGAGAAGTCACCGGTTATCCTTCAGGTTTCCAAGGGAGCCCGCAACTACGCTAACCAGACCCTTCTCCGCTATATGGCCGAAGGCGCTGTCCAGTACGCCAAGGAACTCGGCTGGGAGCATCCTCAGATCGTTCTTCACCTTGACCACGGTGACAGCTTCGAGCTTTGCAAGAGCTGCGTTGATATGGGATTCTCTTCAG
>CAYZKZ010000112.1:0-9778 GCA_964479325.1 uncultured Muribaculaceae bacterium | reverse complement strand
TCTTCGCACAAAAGAAAGAACACCATACACTTGCCGTCATCATCGTCAAAGACCAGCAATATCGTTCGTGGCGGATAACACGCTGATTAACAAGCAGAAACGCCTCGTCCTGGTCTGAAATCTGGCACCAGAACAAGGCTTAAGACATTCATTCTGCGTGACTTAAGTGCCACGACAGATTGTGTCGTCCTGAAAAAAGTTTACCCATTGTGTCGTTTGGATAATCGATGTCTGATTACGCCGTGGATTCGTAGGCTGGATCACTTAGTCAACTTCTATATAACTCCCTTTCTTTTATGTCCACGCTTATCCTACGCCGTTCCCACTCCGATGAATCCACAGGTCGCTTCGACAGGCTCAGCGACCGACAGGCTCAGTGACCGAGGCTGGACACATCCGATTCTTACGGATGACCGATGGGCGGCACGGTGTCATTCCGGATGGGAGTCTGTTATTCTGATTGTAAAACGGCGGCGAAGAATCGCCATTTCACGGCAGTCTGGAGGGGAGAGTTCTGCCAGCTATGCCGCTAAAAACCATAGGTGGCGAAGAATCCTCTTTCCACAGCGTTCCAGGGCGGGTGGTTTCGCCAGCGTTTTACAATTCTCAAAAGCCAAAACTCGCATAAGCAATCGCCTGAACAGAAAAAGTGTTTTGTCAACAAAACAAAATGATAGGGATTTTATTCTGCGCACAAAACACTGCTATGGCTTCCGGGCAAACCATTAACTTCTCAAATTTTCAATTCAACTGAAGAGTTTAGCCCTGCGACAGGAGCATATCCCCTACGTTTCGCATTCACCGAGGAACTTTGCGGAGGCGACAGGAGCATATTCATTGACCATTGCACTTGTCGGGGATGGGGGCTTCTGGTAACGGTGATGGGATATTCATCGTTCTCGGCGAGTTGAATCAATCTTTGGATGGCGCTTGACGATTTTTAAACAATGTTGTTTTAAACAAAGTTGTTAAAATGTTGTTTGATTCGTATATTTGCCATTGAAAATTAATGATAAAGGCTATGAACTCACCATTTGTGTTCGGAGTCAGAGTGGAGGGAGAGGTCTTCACTGACAGACGAGAAGAGACAGAGAGGCTTAAGATGAACTTTCTTTATGGAATCAACACTATCCTGATTTCGCCAAGAAGGATGGGCAAGACTTCCTTGGTTGACAAAGTCTGCGGACTTGTGCGATGTGATGACGTGAGAATCGCGAAGATAGACGCTTTCGGATGTCGGTCAGAATCGGACTTCGTCAATGCGTTTGCCACGGCGGTAGTGCGGGCGACCTCAAGCAAGTGGGAAGAATGGATAGAGAACGCCAAGAACTTTCTGAGCCGGTTTGTCCCTAAAATATCTTTGGGGCCGGAACCTGGGCAGGACTTCTCTGTGTCATTCGGTTACCAGACCGGGAACATCCCTACTGAAGAGATTCTTCAACTTCCGGAATTGATTGCCACACAGAAAGGGTATCGGATAATAGTATGCGTGGATGAGTTCCAACAAGTGGGAGAATTCACTGATTCACTGACATTCCAGAAGAAACTACGTAGCGTCTGGCAGCTGCAAAGCCACGTGTCGTACTGCCTGTACGGAAGCAAGAAGCATCTGATGGAGATGATGTTCCAGAATCATAGCTACCCTTTTTACCGTTTTGGAGACCTGTTCTACCTTGATAAGATCAGTGAGAGTGACTGGATTGAGTATATTCAAGGACGGTTCAAGACAACCGGGAAGGAGATCTCAGAGGGACTTGCGAGCAAGATCTGCGCTGTGACGGACAGATACTCATCTTACGTTCAGCAGTTGGCCTGGTTCGTCTGGCTTCATTGTGACACCACAGCCACAGACGAGGACGTTGAATTCGGCATTAATCGTCTGCTTGACGCCTGCGAACCGCTGTTCATCCAGCAAACGGAATCACTTTCCGCTTATCAGATGAATTTCCTCCATTTGCTTGCGGACGGAGTCAATACGGGGTTCACCAAGACCGCCGTGCTGAAGTCTTACGGATTAGGAACCGCCGCCAATGTTACAAGACTAAAGAAAGCGATGACCGAGAAAGATCTTATAAACATATCAGCGCCAAACACCTACGAAATCTCAGATCCCATCCTGAAGTTATGGTTGAAGAAAAGGGTCTGGAAAGATAGATGACTGTCCAGTAAGGTCTAATAATGAAATTCGGTCAACCAACGGATTTTTCTTAAATTTGTGCGATTGGCACGGCTGTTGCGCCCCGCCCCGAAGGCTTCGGCGGAAAAGGCCGGGAAAAATTTAAGAATATGAAAGCAAAGACATTGATAGTTACCTTGCTGGCGGTGATGGTCAGCACCGCAGGTTATGCGCAGTCACAGAGCTTCAAGCTCGGGAAGTGGACTGAGATCCAGAACTCCATACTCAAGGAGCTTAACCGCTCCTACGTCGATTCGCTGCCGATCGACAGGATCGAGAGGGCGGGCATCGACGCGATGCTGGAAAGCCTCGACCCTTACACGGTCTATATTCCTGAAGAGGAGAACGAGGACCTGATGATGATGATCAACAAGTCCTACGGAGGCATCGGAGCGGTGATCTACAAGCCGGAGAAGGACGGGAACGTCATCATCAACGAGCCTTACAAAGGATCTCCGGCCGAGAAGTACGGACTCAGCTGCGGCGATGAGATTATGGAGATCGACGGACAAAGCACGCACGGACTCACCAGCCAGGAATGCTCCGACAGGATGAAGGGTAAGCCCGGCACGACAGTCAAGTTCAAGGTGCTGAAACTCCGCTCGAAAGAGATCGTGGACATCACCGTGACGAGAGAGAGGATCCACCTTCCTGACATCGAGTACGCCGGGATGCTCGACAACACGACCGGCTACATCTACCAGAGCGGCTTCACGGAGAACGTCTCCGGAGAGCTGCGCAACGCCTTCATCAAACTCAAGGGCCAGGGGATGAAGAAACTGGTTCTCGACCTCAGAGGCAACGGAGGCGGACTGATGAGCGAGGCGGTCAACATCGTGTCCCTCTTCGTGCCGAAAGGCTCGTTAGTTGTCTCCTCGAAAGGCCAGGCCGCCGGGACGGAGATGAAGTACAAGACCACGTCCGAGCCGCTTGACACGGAGATTCCGATCATCGTGATGGTGGATTCCGGCTCGGCGTCATCGTCCGAGATCGTGACCGGAGCGCTCCAGGATCTTGACAGAGCCACGGTTATGGGTACAAGAACCTTCGGCAAGGGACTCGTGCAGAGCATCCGCCCACTCCCTTACAACGGCCAGCTCAAAGTCACGACGGCGAAATACTACACCCCGTCCGGCCGCTGCGTGCAGGCGATCGACTACTCCCACCGCAACGAGGACGGCAGCGTAGGCTACATCCCGGACTCACTCACAACCGAGTTCAAGACCGCCCACGGCAGGACTGTCAAGGACGGCGGCGGCATCACGCCTGACGTCACCATCGAAGGACACGACTACAGCCGACTGACCTACTCCCTCGTCTATTCAGGAATAATCCAGGAATATGTCCTCCGCTTTGTCCGCGAGAATGCCGCCGTAGATGAGGACTTCCACCTCTCCGACAAGGACTGGGACGAGTTCGTGGCCTTCGCCAAGACAAAGGACTTCGACTACCGTTCCAGCGCCAGGACCTACTTCGACAGGATGAAGAAGGAACTTGAGAAGGACAGACTGTCAAAGAATATGTCAGCGGAGCTTGACGCTCTCCAGAAGGCATTGGAGATGGACAAGGAGACATTCCTGAAGCTCAAAAAGGACGAGATCGTGCCGTTCATCGAGGAGGAGATCGCCGTCCGCTACCACTTCCAGGAGGCCGGAATCAAGATCCGTCTCCGCTACGACGACCAGCTCAAGAAGGCTCTCGCCAGCCCGATGATCGAGATCCAGCGGTAACGGAATCCACCAGGTAATCACATTCAACTAAACAAGCAGATGGCAGACAGCCTTACTAACCTACAGAAAATCAACAATTTCCTCTCGGAAATGTCCGAGGAGGCAAGGGAATATTTCTTCCCTGGAACCGACCTGTCGTCTTTGACAGGCCAGCAGACAAGGTACTCGATATTATTCGACAAAGAGATTGAGAACGAGGAATTGTCGTGCCGCAAGATGCCGCCGCAAGACACATATTTGGATGATGACACGGCCATCCTTCATAATGATGCCAC
Source organism: uncultured Muribaculaceae bacterium (assembly GCA_964479325.1). GTDB lineage: Bacteria > Bacteroidota > Bacteroidia > Bacteroidales > UBA932 > Cryptobacteroides. Next base: position 5,597 of record CAYZKZ010000112.1, on the reverse strand, counting down.
GCCCATTTACAACAAGTCTTGCGATGTCTTTCTCCAGAAAGATTTTACCGGCTTGTTCCGAGCGTCCAGACTCCGCAGGAAAAAGGAGGAGGAAAGCCCGGTCGCGGATCTTGAGCTTGACGGAAAGGCCAAGGCGATTCTGGCCGAGATCGACTACCTTCAAGAGAAGTACGGCGTCACCATCAACGAGTTGGAAGCCCTGTTGTTCTACCGGGTTAAGCTGAGCCGCCTTCACGTCACGTCCAAAAAGGAGATTCTGCTTGAGGACTTCGACAAGAAGGAGGTCAGGATGGACACTCTGACAAAGGCGGTGTTCCTCCTCTACTTGAGGCATCCGGAAGGAATCCGCTACAAGGCGCTCTCCGACCATCAGCGGGAACTTGAGGAAATATATTCATCAATCACGGGCCGCGATGACCTTGACAGCATCCGAAAGAGCGTGGCGGATCTGTGCGACCCGCTGAACAACTCCATCAACGAGAAAGTCTCAAAGGTCAAGAAAGCGTTCCGGGACACCGTGGATGACCACATCGCTAAATTCTACTACATCGACGGAGAAAGAGGAACGGCCAAGAGGATCGCCCTTGACCGTGACTATGTGATCTGGGATTCCTGACCCAAGATGAGAAGACACAATTAAACATCTTTCGCCTTGCGGCCGGACGCGGTTGTGTGGCTGTTGACCAGGTAGGCTATGGAGACGTACGGGATGCCGGAGTTGGTGGTCAGGCCTATCTCGCAGGTGCGGCTGTTGGAGTAGCCGACGGGGATGCCTTTGACCTGGGACTTGAGCTTGCGGAGGGCATATTTGTTGAGTTCCGGATGGGTCATTCCCTTGTCACCGGCGAAACCGCAGCACCCTACACCTTCAGGGACAATCACATTGGTGGAACACATCCTGGCAAGGGCAAGCATCTGGTCGGTCTTGTGCATCAGGCGCATGGAGCAGGTCAGGTGGATGGCCACAGGAGTGTCGGTCGGATGGAAATCCAGCCTGTCTTTCAGGAACGTGAGGATGAACTCGGACGGCTCGTAAAGGCGCATCTTCTTGATCTTGTGCTTCATACGATGAAGGCACGGGCTTTGGTCGCAGAGAACGGGGTAGCGGCCTTCATCGCTGGCTTTCCAGAGGGCGGCCTCAAGTTCAGCGGTCTTCCTGTCGGCGGTCTCCGGCATACCTTTGCTCTCCCAGATTGTACCACAGCAAAGGGAAGACATATTTTCCGGGAATATCACCTCGTAGCCTGCCTTGTTCAGCAGAGCCACCATCTCCTCGACAAGCGGTTTATCGACAACGTGCTGGTGCTTTGGCAGGCCCATCATCTGGTTGATGCAGCTTGGGAAATAGACTACCTTGAGGGACGGCGCTTCGGCAGGCTCAGCGACCGGAAGGGCTGGCGCTTCGATGGTTGGTGAGCTTTGTCGAACCACAGGCTCAGCGACAACTACATTGTTGGTGACCGGCGCTTCGACAGGCTCAGCGACCGGAGAGGCGAGTTCAGCGACCGAAGAAGTAGGCTCAGCGACCGGAAGGGCCGGGTCGGTCACTGAGCCTGTCGAAGTGACCGTAAAATCTACAGCAGCAGAGTTCACTAGGGACTTCAGGAATTTCGGGACGGTGTAGGCCTTCGGGGTGGCGGGGGTCCAAAGCGGAAGACGGATGCTGCTGTGAAGCCAGCGGCAGAGGCCGCCCATCGCAAGATCACCAAGGACGGTCTCACCGGCGGTGGCCAGACGCAAGGCGCCCTTCAAAGCGGTCTTGACACCGGCGTAATGACCGGCGGCGAAACGCCAGACACCATAGCCGGAAGATCCCGCTGGCATATTCATTCGCCGCAGTTGGTGGGTCAGGTCGGCGACGTTGATGCCCATCGGGCAGGATGTCGAGCAGAGGCCGTCCCCGGCGCACGTCCGCTCGCCCGGGTAGGAATATTCCTTTTCCAGCGTCCGCAGACGAAGCCGCTCTGACTCAGAAGGATGAGGCAGCTCCCGAAGCGCCGTGATCTCCCTTTGGGTCGCGATTCTGGTTCTGGAGGACAGCGTGAATCCGCAGGAAAGGCAGTTCACCTCGCAGAAGCCGCACTCGATGCACTTGTTCAGTTTCCTGTAGGCCTCGGCCAGTTCCGGCTCGACCGCCAGGCCGTCCTCTTTCCACGGTTTCAGCACAGGAAGCGCCTTGAAATCGCGCAAAAAACACTGCGGATCATCATTGAAGATCACTCCCGGATTCAGAAGTCCCTTAGGATCAAAGAGTTTCTTCACACGCTTCATTATCCCGAACGCCTTCTCGCCCCACTCATAGGCCACGAACGGAGCCATATTCCTTCCTGTTCCGTGTTCCGCCTTCAGGGAGCCGTCATATTTCCCGACGACCATCTGGGCCACATCACGGATCATCGACTCGTAGCGCTTCACCTCGGCATCGGAGTCAAACGACTGGTTGATAATGAAATGGAAGTTCCCCTCAAGGGCGTGGCCGTAGATGCAGGAGTCATCGTAGCCGTGCCTGTCAAGAAGCGCGGAAAGGTCAACCGTCGCGTCAGGCAGATCCTCGACGTGGAAGGCGATGTCCTCGATCAGGCAGGTCGTACCCTTGCGGCGCATTCCACCAACAGACGGGAATATGCCGGAACGGATGCCCCAGTACTTTCCAGTGACAGCAGGATCGGAGCTGAATATAAACGAGTTACCCTTAGCGTCATCAAGTGTGCCGAAACGGCGGAGAACCACGGACAGCCTCTCCGCGTTGGTGTCCAAGTCTGACTGGTCAGCCCCAGTGACACGCAGCAGCAGAGCGGTGAGATCCTTGTCTGCATATTCACCAAGCATCGGGTCATTGACGGACGCAAGCGACCGTTTGTCAAGCAGTTCGGCGGCATCCAGCACCGCGGGGTCAATCTCCTTCCGCAAGGCGACAACAGCCTCGGCGGCCTCCCTTATCGTGCTGAAATAGACCATCGCGGACGCCTCTTTGGACGGCAGCGGCAGGGTCTTCATCGTGACCTGGCTCATAAACGCCAGCGTACCCTCGGAGCCGACTAAAAGGTGGGCGATGATGTCGAACGGATCCTGGAACCTGACGAACGGGAATATGTTGAGTCCGGTGACGTTCTTTATTGAGTACTTGTACCTTATGCGGTCCGAAAGTTCCTTGTCGGCGAGAATCTCGTCACGCAGCGCCTCAATCTCCCTGATGAAATCCGGATGAGCGGCCGCGAAGGCCTTTTTAGAGGACTCGTCACCTGTGTCGAGAACCGTTCCGTCGGCGAAGACCATCCTGACGCTTTCCAGTTCCCTGTCGCTGTTGGCGTGGGTTCCGCAACTCATTCCGGAGGCGTTGTTCATCACGATTCCGCCGACCATACAGCTTCCGACGGATGCCGGATCAGGACCGAACTTGCGACCGTAAGGCTTTAGTATAGAATTCACCTTAGCCCCGACAAGTCCCGGTTCAAGTGTGATCTCCGAGGCATCGGCCGAGACACTGTACCGCTCCCAGTTCTTTCCGGCGACAACCAGCACCGAATCGCTGATCGCCTGTCCCGAAAGGCTGGTGCCAGCGGCCCTGAACGTCACAGGAACATCGAAACGGGAAGCCGCCTCCAAAATCCCGGAGACCTCTCTCTCATTGGAGGACCTGATGACAATCTTAGGCACGAGCCGGTAGAAACCCGCGTCAGTACCCCAGGCGAATCGCCTCAACTCATCAGTGTAGACAGCGTCTTTTGGAACAAAGCCAAGCACGGCTTCCAAAAACCGGGAATATTTCTCTTCCATTTTCAAGCAAGATAGACGATAATGTAGTACATCATCATTCCGCTGGCGATCAGTTTGACACCTGTGCCGCAGAGGAAACCGGCGAAAGCACCGAAGGCGGCCTTGGCGGACTCCCAGCCGTTTTTCTCAGCGAAACACAATTCGGCGAGGAAGGCTCCCAAAAGAGTTCCGAGAAGGATTCCGACCGGCGGGACGAACATCCCGACCAAGAGACCGGCAATCGCTCCCCTGCCCGCGGCCTTTGAGCCTCCGGTCAGTTTCGTGAACCAGGCCGGAACAATGTAGTCGATGACGGTGACCGCCACCGTGATTCCGAGCCACACGAGCAGGAATGTCAGCGACATCGGCTCTCCGGAACCGTTCGTGCCGGATCCCCAGAAATAGAGGATCATCAAGCCGACCCAGCTGAGAGGAGGTCCCGGCAGGGCGGGGACAATGCTACCGACGATGCCCGCCGCTCCCGCCAAAACCGCAAGGACTATTACAAGAGTGTCCATTGAATATTCAGAATCAGCTTACTGTCAAGCCGCTACGACATAGCCGCCTCGACATCGTCCGGCTGGATCGGGAGTCTGTTAGGGCCTGTGCGGCGCGCTCCGTCCTCTGTCACAAGGACATCGTCCTCCAGACGTATTCCGCCGAAGTCAAGGTAGTCGTGCTCAAGCTTGTAGTAGTTCACGAAGCCCTTGTCACGCTTCTCGCTCTTCCATTTCTCGATGAGGGCAGGGATGAAGTAGATTCCAGGCTCGTCAGTGATGACATTGCCAGGCACAAGTCTGCGGGCCATTCTCAGGCTGCCGAGACCGAGCTGGTCGGAGCGCTTCTGATCCGGATCGTAGCCGACCAGATCCTCGCCGAGATCCTCCATATCGTGAACATCGAGACCCATATTGTGGCCCAGTCCGTGCGGCTGGAACAGTCCGGCGATGCCCTCGTGGAGCATATTGTCCAGATTGCCGCGCACGATGTCGAGGGAACGCAGATCCTCAAGCATCAGCTTGGCCACGGCAAGATGCACGTCACGGTAGGCGACACCAGGTTTGGTCAGTTTGAAGGCCAGCTCGTTGCAGTCGCAGACAATCTGGTAGATGTCCCTCTGCTTCGACGTGAACTTTCCGCTTGTCGGAAGGGTGCGGGTGAAATCAGAGGCATAGTGCATATTGTTCTCCGCACCGGCATCGATCACCATCAGTTTGCCAGGCTCTATCACCTTGTCGTGCAGATGGTTGTGAAGTGTCTCTCCGTGCTGGGTGAGGATTGTAGGGAAAGACACGCCCCAGCCTTCGCTCAGGGTCACGCCCTCCATCTTGCCGACGATCTCCTGCTCGATGATCCCTACCTTGACGCTGTTTCTGGCGACCGTGTGCATTCTCTGGCCGAGGGCTCCCGCGTCGTCAATCTGCTCGATCTCGCAAGGTTCCTTGACGAGTCTCATCGAGATGACGGCCTCCACAAGCTCCTTGGAGGCGTGCTTGCCGCCGTCTTCCTCAATCGGAGCGACCCTTGAGACATCCTCGGCGGAGATCCCGACGAGAGCGGAGAGCTTCATCGTGTTGTAGTACCTGCTCGGAGGAAGGAAATGAATATTCCTGCCCGTGGCGAGCGCCTTTGTGACAGCAATGTTCAGCGAGCCGTAAGACGCTGAATGAGCGACACCTACCTCGGCCGCCTTGGAGGCCACCGAAGGCTGAGGTCCCATCCAGATGATGTCTCCGATCTCCACATCGTCCGCGAAGATCGTCTCCTCCCCGCTGTCCAAGTCCAGGACCGCGGCGTAGCGGGGTTCATCGAGACCGAAATAGTACAGCCAGGATGAGTCC
>CAYZKZ010000111.1:0-9794 GCA_964479325.1 uncultured Muribaculaceae bacterium | reverse complement strand
CGTTCTGGAAAGCGCAAGGGAGGGCGATGTCGCAAGGGATGCTCCAAGCCTTCTTGCCGGCGGTGAACTGAACCTGTCCAGGGAACTTGGTGGCGAGATCCTCGACCATATTCCTGTTGGAGGCGCGCATATCAAGCATATAATCGTTCATCTCAGGAGTCATTCCCTCAGGAATATGGCAGACTCCGTCAGGACCGGAGATGGCGACAACCTTGGCGCCGAGCTGGGTGGCCTTCTTCACAGCGCCCCAAGCCACGTTGCCGAAGCCGGAGATGCAGACCTTCTGTCCGGCGATGTCCTTGCCGGCCTTGTGGAGAAGGTGCTGAGTGAAGTAGAGAGCACCGAAACCAGTGGCCTCAGGACGAAGGATCGATCCTCCCCAGGTAGCGCCCTTTCCGGTAAGTACTCCGGTGTGGTACTGACGGGCGAGCTTCTGATACATTCCGTTCAGGAAGCCGATCTCGCGACCGCCTACACCTACATCACCCGCAGGGATGTCCTGGTCAGGGCCGATGCAGCGCCAGAGCTCAAGCATAAAGGCCTGGCAGAAACGCATGATCTCGGCGTTGGACTTGCCGACAGGGTCGAAGTCAGAACCACCTTTGGCACCACCCATAGGAAGGGTCGTGAGAGCGTTCTTGAAAGTCTGCTCGAAACCGAGGAACTTCAGCATTGAAGGGTCACGGCCTTGTGGAAACGAAGTCCTCCCTTGTAAGGTCCGATGGCGCTGTTGAACTGGACACGGTAGCCGAGGTTTGTCTGAACCTCACCGTTGTCGTCTATCCAGGTGACGCGGAAAGTGAAGATTCTGTCCGGCTCGACGAGTCTCTCGACAATCTTTGCCTTCTCGAACTCTGGGTGCTGGTTGTAAACGTCCTCGATTGACTCAAGAACTTCCTGTACAGCCTGGAGATACTCTTTCTCGGTAGGGTACTTGGCCTGAAGACGGGCCATAATCTCTGTTGTTTTCATAATAGTATTATTAATTAGTTGAAAATGTGTGTTCTATTTAAGTTCCCAAGTGGATCCGCTGTGGAGAAGCTCATCCACCGTGTGGATCTTAGCTTTGGCCTTGACGCTCTCGACCTGCCTCTCGACCTCCTCATCGTAGGTGATGTCGGCCACTTCCCTGATGACACCGAGCGCCACAGGGAACTCAGGCCATTTCATATCGGCGATCATCATCTGGAGTCCGAGGTTGTCGGAATGGCTGTCGTGCGTGAGAACATCGTCCTCGGTGACACCGTTCTCCCCGATCGTCACCACCTTCAGCTTCCAGCCGTCAAGAGCGATTCCCTTGTCACGGTTCTTTCCGAAGATCATCTTCTCACCGTCCCTCAGCACCAGTGTCCTGTCGGCCTTGAACTCCCTGTCGGAGATCTCGGCGTGAGAGCCGTTGTTGAAAATCACGCAGTTCGTCAGGAACTCCATCACAGATGTGCCGTGATGTCTTGAGGCGGCGAGCATAATCTCTTGGTTAAGGGCAAGTTCCGTGTCCATTCCGCGGGCGAAGAACGTTCCCTTCGCTCCAAGCACAAGACTGCCCGGATTGAACGGATGCTCGACCGTGCCGTAAGGTGAAGTCTTTGTGACAGCCCCCAACTTTGACGTCGGGGAATACTGTCCCTTGGTCATTCCGTAGATCCTGTTGTTGAAGAGCATCAGATTAATGTCGATGTTCCTCCTGATGGCGTGGATGAAATGGTTGCCGCCGATGGCGAGAGCGTCACCGTCACCGCTGACCTGCCAGACGCAGAGATCGGGATTGGCGACCTTCATTCCCGTCGCTATGGCCGTAGCGCGGCCGTGGATGCTGTGGAATCCGTAAGTGTCAACGTAGTACGGAAGCCTTGACGAGCATCCGATTCCGGAGACCACGACAATCTTGTCCTTGTCTATTCCCTTCTCCTCGCAGACAATCGGAAGGGTTCTCTGAAGAGCGGCCAGCACGGAATAGTCACCGCATCCGGGACACCATCTGATCTCCTGATCGCTCTTGAAATCTTTCAACGTGTATTTTGGCATTTCGAGTTCCTCCTAAAATTCAGCCGAAGCGGCGTCAACAATCTCCTTAACAAGGAAGGTCTGTCCCTGAACCTTGTTGCATCCCACATAGTCGAAGCGCGGGAATATGGCCTTGAGGTAACCGGCGAACTGTCCGCTGTTGAGCTCGCAGACAATGATCTTGCGGAAACCGGAGAAGACCTTCTCGGTGTTCCTCGGCAGAGGGTCGATGAAATCGAAGTGCACCCTGCTCACCGTCCTGCCTGCGGCGCGGAGTTCCTCGGCGGCTGTAAGAATATGTCCGTACGTGCCTCCCCAGCCTACCAGCAGCACATCTCCGCTTTCCGGCCCGTCAACGACAAGGTCAGGGATGACAGAGGCGACTCTGGCCACCTTCTCGGCGCGCTCGCGAACCATCAGCTCGTGATTAGCGGCGTCGGTCGAAAGCACTCCCTCGTGCGTCTTCTCCAGACCTCCGACACGGTGCTCAAGTCCCGGAGTCCCGGCAGGAGCCCATTTTCTGGCAAGTGTCTCCGGGTCTCTCTCGTAAGGATGGAATTTACCTCCGTCGGACACGGCGAGACGAGGGGTTATGGCAGGATATTCACTCATCGAAGGAATCTTCCACGGTTCTGATCCGTTGCCGAGGAAGCCCTCGGAAAGGAGCAGGACAGGTGTCATACGCTCCAATGCGATTTTGGCGGCGGTGAAAGCGGCGTCAAAGCAATGCGCCGGAGAATGGGCCGCCATCACGACCATCGGACTCTCCCCGTTGCGTCCGTAAAGAGCCTCGTTAAGGTCGGCCTGCTCTGTCTTGGTAGGCATACCGGTGCAAGGACCCGCGCGCTGCACATCCACGACAACGAGCGGAAGCTCTGTCATCACGGCAAGGCCGAGAGCCTCGGACTTCAGTGAAAGACCTGGACCGGACGTGGTCGTGACGGCCAGATTGCCTGCGAATGACGCACCGATGGCGCAGCAGATTCCGGCGATCTCGTCCTCGGTCTGCATAGTCTTGACACCGAGGTTTTTATGAATCGCGAGTTCCTCTAAGACAGCCGTCGCGGGGGTGATCGGATAGGAGCCGCAGAAAAGAGGCCGTCCGGACTTCTCCGAAGCGGCTATCAGCCCCCAGGCCAGAGCCTGGTTGCCTGTGATGTTCCTGTAAAGTCCCTTCTCCTTGATGTCAGGCACGACCGTGTAGGTGTCGGCCACAGCCTGAATGTTGGCGGCGTAGTTGTAGCCGTCATTGACGACCTTGCGGTTAGGCTCGATCATCTCAGGGTGCTTCTTGGCGAAACGACCCTCAAGGTAGGTATAGACATAATCCAACGGACGGCTGTAGATGAAGCAGGCCATTCCGAGGGTGAACATATTCCTGCATTTGTGGATGGACACTACATCAAGGCCGCTGTCCTTCAGGCTCTCCTCGGTCAGTTTTGTGATCGGGGCGACAATGATGTTCCTGTCCTCGATGTGAAGTTCCTCAAACGGATTGCCGGTGAACCCGGCCTTTGTCAGTCCGAAATCGTCGAACGCATCCTCGTTGACAAGAACGGTAGCGTTTCTTTTCAACCACTTCGCGTTCGCCTTCAGCGCCGCCGGGTTCATCGCCACAAGCATATCACAGAAATCACCCGGTGTGTTCACCTTGTGACTGCCGATGTGGACCTGAAATCCCGACACACCTGCCACCGTCCCTTTCGGGGCGCGTATCTCAGCCGGATAGTCCGGAAATGTGGAAAGGCCGTTACCATAGACTGCGGACAGGTTGGCGAACAGAGTCCCGGTAAGCTGCATACCGTCACCGGAATCTCCGGCGAACCTTATCACAACATCCTTAGCATCAATAACCTTATGTTGCATTTCTATTTTAAGAATATAAGTGTAGTTATAAAAATACCTTACAAATTAAAGCATAAAAAGCAGAATAACCAACTTATTTGATGAAAAAAGATTCACACTTTGAATATACCGCTGCGGAAACAAAAGAAAGATGGCGGACAAAATAATGTTTGCCCGCCACCTTTCTTATTGTCTTTCAACGATGTTACTGCTGCTGTTGCTGCTGCTGAGCCTGAAGTTCCTTCTGAAGGTCCTCGATAGTCCTGCCCTCAGGGATGTTCAGTTCCTTTCTCGCCTCAGGAGTGAGATCCTTGCACTGAGCCTTGTCAACATAGAGGTACTGTGTGGTCTCGAAGACGAACAGATAGCCACCGGCCTTGGCAAGTTTCTCGACAGCGTCCTGAGCCTTCTTGTAGATAGGCTCCATCAGCTGTTGCTGCTGCTGCTGAAGCTCGGCCTGGATGGACTGCTGGAACTCCTGGATTCTCTGCTGGATGTCGCCGAGTTCCTTCTCCTTGCTGGACTTTATCGCCGGAGTCCAGGTGGAAGACTTCTGCTGGTACTCGTTGTACTTGGTATTAGCCTCCTCCATCATACTCTGGAGAGTCTCCTGGGCCTCCTTCTGGGCGGCCTGCATCTGAGATCTCGCCGCGTCAGCCTCAGGTGACAGCATAACAAGCTCTTGAAAATCCACATAGGCGAACTTCGCCTGAGCGGAAGCCGACAGAGTAAACAATGCCATTGCGGCAATCAAAACAATCTTTTTCATCATTTATAGAATTTTATCTGTTTTTCAAATCTATCTGATTGCAAATGTAACAATATTTTAGAATTGTTGTCCGATAAGGAAGTGGAACTGGCTTCTGTTCTTCTTCTCAGGATTGTCGAAGCCATAGCCCCAGTCGATTCCGAGAAGTCCGATCATCGGCAGGAACACCCTCACTCCCACACCGGCGGAACGCTTGATCTGGAACGGATTGAACTTCTTGATGTCTGACCAGCAGTTACCGCCCTCAAGGAAGCCCAGCACGAAGATCGTGGACTGAGGCTGAAGGATGACAGGATAACGGAACTCCATCGTGAACTTGTCATAGACGTTACCGGCGTAGTAGCCGTTGGAGTTGTACGGAGTGGACTCCCAAGGGGTGAGATAGTAGTTCTCGTAGCCACGGAGAGCAACGATGTCGGCTCCGTAGGTGTCATAACCCGACATTCCGTCACCTCCGACGCGGAATCCCTCGAACGGAGAGTAGCCCCACTTGCGGTTGTAGTAGCCGAGGTAGCCGAACTGGGCGCGGCTCATAATCACGAAGTCGCCGACAACCTTTGTGTAGAGCTCGCCGCTGACCTTCCACTTGTGGTACTCGATCCATTTGTACCTGTCTGCCGAAGACCACTTGTCATAGTCGATGTCCTTGTAGCTTGAGACTTTGGTCGGATTGCCATTGGCGTCAAGTGTCCCGAGATCCTTCTTCCTGAAAAGTGAATATGGGGGAGTGAGCTGCAGACTGGCGCTGAAGTTCGATCCCATACGCGGATAGATCTGCTGGTCGGTGGAATTCCTGCTGAGACTGATTGTATAACTCAGGTTGTGGGACTTGCCATTATTGAACATAAAGTAGCCGTTGTACCAGTCTTTCAGGTCATAGGTCTGCCAGCTGAGTCCGTTGTAGAGGACAAAGTAGTTGTCCGGCCATTTCAGACGGGTGCCGATTCCGGCGGAGAATCCATAGACCTGCATAACCTTGTCATTGGACAGGATTCCGATAGCGAGGTAAGAGTTGGTCTGCCTGGTGTAGTACGCCTGAAGGTTCAGCGACGTAGGTTTCTTTCCGAAAAGCCACGGCTCGGAGAATCCGAAGACGAGTGACGTGTAGTATGTTCCGTTCGTCTGGAAACGCAGCGAGAGATTCTGCGCGTCACCGAGAGGAACAGGCCTCCAGGCGTTCTTCTCGAACATACGCTTGGTCGAGAAGTTGTTGAAGTTCACACCCACGGTCGCGACGAAAGTGTTGGCTCCCCAACCTCCTGAAAGCTCAAGTTGGCTGGAAGGCTTCTCGGTCACGTTATAGACCAGATCCACGGTGTTGTTCAACTGGTTAGGCACGATGGAGTAGCCCTTTGAGGCGTCAGTTATGGCCTCAGGGTCGAACTGACCCAAAGAGGCGATCTCCCTGATGGAACGCTCGAAGTCAGTCTGGCTGAACAGATAGCCCGGCCTCGTGGCGAGCTGCCTGCGGACAACCCTCTCGTTGGTCAGGTTGTTGCCGTTGATGACGATGTTGTTCAGGGTGGCCTGCTTGCCTTCCGAGATTCTCATCTCCACATCCACGGAATCCCCGTCGATGTTCAGCTCCACAGGAGTGATATTGAAGAAAAGATAGCCGTTGTCGCGATAGACCTTGGACACATCCATATCCCCCTGCTTTCCGCCGCCGCTGAGCCTCTTCTGCATAGTCACCATATCGTAGGCGTCACCCTTGCGGATGTTCAGTATCTCGTTGAGCTGATCGGTGGAATAGACGGAGTTTCCGGTCCAGGTGATGTTCCTGAAATAATATTTCTTTCCCTGTTCGATCTTGAGGTCGATGCCGAGCCTGTCAGGCGTCACATAGTAGATGGAATCCTTGACAATGCGAGCGTCGCGGTAGCCGGCCTCGTTGAGCTTGCTGATGAGGCTGATCTTGTCGTTGGGATATTCCTTTTGATTGAATTTCTTGGTGTTGAAGAAGTTATACCATTTTTTCGCCTTGGTCTTCTTCATCGAGCGGGACAGCTTGAAGTCTGAGAAGCCCTGCGTTCCGCTGAAATTGATGTCTTTGATCTTGACCTTCGAGCCGCGGTCAACGGCGAAGTTCACCTTGATGGCGTTACGCACGATGGAGTCTTTCTGCGTCTGGACATCGACCTTGCAGTTGAGGAATCCCTTGTCGGCGTAGTACCGCTTGATGATGTCGGTCGAAGTCTTGGCCACATAGTCCGAGAACTCGCCTCCGCGGCGGAGATTGAGCCTTTCGTCCAGATCCTTCTTCTCACCCTTTCTGACACCGGTGAAAAGCCACCTCGACACCCTCGGACGCTCCTGGATGCGGATGACAAGATAAGCCGAATCCTGCTTCTCGCTAAGATGGTCTATCTCCAGGGCGACGTTCTCGAAATACCTCTGCATCCAAAGTCTGGACACTATCGAAGAAATGTCATCGCTCGGCACCGTGATCCTCATTCCCTTCTGAAGTCCCGTCAAAGAGACGATCTGCTGGCTGGAGAACTGGTGGTTGCCCTCCACGGACACACCTCCGACATAATACGTCTTCGGATGGTCGTAGTCAACTTCCACAGACCCGGAGACTTTCCCGGTTTCCTGCCCGACGGCCGGAACTGCGGCGACAAACAAGGCGAGGGCGTACAAAAGACGATATACTTTCATCTAACTAAATTTTCACTTTAATTTGCAAATATACGCAAGTTATTTAACTTTTCCATACCTGCGGTTACGACGGGAATATTCTTCCAGAGCGGAACGGAACCCCTCCTTTCCGAAATCAGGCCAGAGGGTATCGACAAAAAGGAACTCTGAATATGCCGCCTGCCAAAGCAGATAATTGCTCAGCCTTTCCTCGCCCGAAGTGCGTATGATAAGATCAGGATCCGGAATGCCGTCAGTAGAAAGATAATGATTAAAGGTCTCTAAGTCAACAGATTCCAAGCCTTCCGGATTACCGGCATATTCCTTGGCCATTCTTTTCGCGGCCTGGAGGATGTCCCACTTTCCGCTGTAGCTGAGAAACACGACAAGGGTAAGGAGAGGTTCCTGCCCCGGAGCGGGAGCGGTCGCCTCCTCAGCCTTGCGGATAGCCTCGACCAAAGACGGCTCCAGCCTCGAAAGATTCCCCAACACCCTGAACGACACGCCTTTCTCGGCAAGAGAACCGATCTCGTCGGCGATTGATTTCATCATCAGACCCATCAGAGCGCTCACCTCGGATTCGGGACGACCCCAGTTCTCCTCGGAAAAAGCGAAAAGAGAAAGATATCTCACTCCTTCCTCGGCCGCGGCCTCGACACACGCGCGGACGCTCTCGACCCCGTTCAGGTGACCTGAGACCCTTTCCAGCCCCCTCTGCCTCGCCCAACGTCCGTTACCATCCATAATAATGGACACGTGAACCGGTATGTTCTTGATTTCGTTCATATTAAAAAATAATTATTCCCCGCTGTTCCGGATGTCCTCACCCCAAAAAAGCTTTGTTGTAAGCGCCTTTATGAAGCTGGTATTTTTAAGACGAACCCTCTTTAGCGAAAATTGTGCCACCTTAACCTCAAGGCTCACGGACGGCTCCACAAGATGGTTTCTGTTGTCCATAGACAGCATCACCTTCTCGTCCCTCGACCTCATCGAGAGCGAGATCTCGGTGGTGTCAGGAACCACAAGCGGGCGGGCGTTCAGATTGTGAGGGGCGATAGGTGCGATGATCAACACCTTCGCCTCAGGGGCGCAGATGGGTCCTCCCACGCTCAATGAATATGCCGTCGAGCCAGAGCTTGTGGCCACCAAAAGGCCGTCAGCCCAGTATGTCGGCAGAGGATGTCCGTCAATGCTCACATCGACACCGAGCAGAGCCGCCCCGGAACGGTGAACGGAGACTTCGTTGAGAGTGTAGGGCCAGAACTGCGGATCAGACTCCAGCGAGCCGTCCGAGACCTTGGTCCCGAGCAGTTCCCTGTCCTCCAGGTACCAGTCGCCTGACAGAAGCGCCCCGCAGGCCTCTTCGGGACTATATTCAGAAAGAAACCCCAATCTTCCGAGATTGACTCCGAGAATCGGTATTCCTGACTTTCCGACGCATTGCGAAGCCGAGAGAAATGTTCCGTCGCCTCCCACGCTCAAGACGATGTCCGTCCCGGGCCGGAGGTCATTCCCACTACTTATTTCATAAAGGTCATAGGACTCTTTCTCAAGCCTCTCGAACATCCGGAAGAGCCTTGCGTCGCTTTTGGCGCCGCCTTCCCTTGAGTATAGAGCGATTCTCATCAATGCGTGACTTTGGTTATAGTGAATAATGAATTTCAAAAATAGCACAATTCTGAATAAATCTGAACAGAAATCATTATTTTTGTCTTCTTGTTAAAGTTGCCGGCGGCGCTTGCCACCGGAGAATGTACATAGATTATGACAAAACTTAGTGTAAACATCAACAAGATCGCCACGATACGCAACGCCCGCGGCGGGAATATGCCTGATGTGGAGAAGGCAGCCGTAGATTGCGAAAGATTCGGGGCGGAGGGCATCACCGTGCATCCAAGGCCGGACGAAAGGCACATCAGGTACTCCGACGTGAGAGCCATCAGGCCGACGATCACGACCGAGTTCAACATCGAGGGAAATCCCATACCGAGTTTCGTGGATCTCGTGCTTGAGGTGGTTCCGGACCAGGTGACGCTTGTGCCTGACGCACACGACGCGATCACTTCCAACGCCGGATGGGACACGGTGGCCAACAAGGCGTTCCTCACGGACATCTGCGCCGGATTCAAGGAGAAAGGCATAAGGACTTCGATATTCATAGACCCGTCGCCCGCGATGGCGGAAGGGGCCAAGGAATGTGGCTGCGACCGCGTCGAGCTCTACACCGCCGACTATGCGGCAAGGTACTCCGCAAATCCTGAAAAGGCGATAGCGCCTTACGTTGAGACGGCCAAAGCGGCCAGGGAACTCGGCCTCGGGCTTAACGCCGGACACGACCTCAACCTCGACAATCTGGAGTTTTTCATCAGGAACATCCCGTGGACGGACGAGGTCTCGATAGGTCACGCCATCATCTGCGACGCCCTTTATCTGGGTCTGGAGAAAACAATCCAGGCATATCTGTCGAAGATTAAGATTTTTTAACTAAATTTGTAAACTTGAATATTAATAACAAAACAATAAAATGAAACAGACACCA
>CAYZKZ010000110.1:0-9847 GCA_964479325.1 uncultured Muribaculaceae bacterium | reverse complement strand
GTGCAACTTTTTCATTTATAAATATTTAGTTTTTTAATTCAACCAACGAGTTTAATAATCTATTGATTTTCATCTGAATCCTTATTTTAAGATTATTTCTCCTCCGTCTTTTGTGTCTTCGTTTCCGCCGAGTGTGGAACCATCCGTGAAGGCTAACTCCTTTTTCGAGCCGAGAGCGGCGCTTGTGGCGTTGTCCACATAGTACTCGCCATAATAGGCTGTCCTGATGATGGTCTTTGTTCCGTATTTCCGGAAAACATAGACAAGAACCCTGAGGTTTTTCTTGTCGCACTTGTCCGGTATGACGGCGGTGTAGTTCTTCAAGACAGTCATTTTATCTTCCGGTGTGGAGAAAGCGTCACCTTCGGCATCGGAAATCGCCAGTCTGGCTATGCTGTTGTGTTCGATGAGGCCTCCCGTCCCTTCCTGATAGCCAATTAAGCCGTCCTCGAGAAGGAATGCCGCCAACTTGTAGTCTCCACGCTCCTTCAAGTAAAGTTTGACATTGAGTTTCAACTCGTTGCCGGAAACGGATGACGAGAAGGAGATTCCTGATTTTGTCGGGTAGTACCATTCTGTCTCCTTGACCGCGTTCACCAGCAGCCCGGCGGTGTCGTCTGATTTAGTCTGGTTATCCACTTGCCATCTGAAATCAATGTTGGCGGTCGGGTAGCTGAAACACTTCAAAAGGATTTCGAAGTTTGGTGTCTCCTCGAAGAAGTAAGTTGACGAACGGGCGTGCAGATTGAATGTCTCGATTTTGTTAGGGTATAGTTTCTCGGCTTTGGCGAAGGCGTTTGCCATCATCGGGCAGAACACGCACCAGGTGGCGGTGAACCTCAGACCTAAAGATTTATGCCAGAACTCCTTGTTCGCCCATTGCGCTGCCCCTTTGCCGGAACTTACGATGACGGTGACTCCGCCCGGGATATTTGCTGAGACAAGGCTCTCATCCTGCCCTTCATTAACATACAGGCTTTTCATCGGATTGTCAAAGCAAAAGAACGATTTCGTGTCAAGTTCCTTGTTTTTTGTGATGTCAAGCGTCACGATCTGGTTCTTCTCGCAGGACAAGGCCTTCAGTCTTGTGTTTGACGAGAGATCCAGGACTGCCAGTTTATTGTTGGAACAAGATAAACTTTCAAGGCCGGTGTTTTTGGAGATGTCGAGTGACTGCAAACGGTTCTCTCCGCAGCAGAATATTTCTAAGTCTGGGCAATTTGAAACATCAATCGATGTGAGTTCGTTGAAGAGCAGCGTTAAGTACGTCAGCTTGGTGTTGCGGCTTAGATCCAACGAGGACAGTTTGGCACCGCGGCAATCAAGATACCTTAAGGAGGTGTTGTTGGTAACATCAAGCGCAGGAAGCGGGTTGTACCCGCAGACTAAAGTGTCAAGATTGATGTTCTTGCTTACGTCCAACCGCGCAAGCTGCCCTTTCTCGTCTCCTTGGCAGTACAGCGACTTAAGATTTGTGGCGTACTCGATTCCCGCCAGAGACTTGATGTTGTCGGTCTTGACGTTGATCTTCGTGATGTCCAGCGCCTCCTCGAAACTAATCTCGCCATCGTTGTCCTTGTCGAAGTTCGCCACCATATACGCCTTGAAGTTGGTGTCCTCGAACACGATGTTGGTCGGAACTGCCTCGGCCTGTGTGACGTTGACCGGAACGCTTTCGTCCATCTCGTTGTGGAACACGATCACGCCGGATCTTTCTTGGAAAGCCTCGTTGGCCTTGGCTTTGAAGGTGTAGGTGTCCCTGTCGCCTTCGGTAGTCTTGTCCTCCTGGCTTATCCAATCCGGCGCTGACTCGATCTCGTAGTCGATGTTGTGTGTGACCGAAACCTTGAAGTCTCCGCCTTCCGCCGGTACGCTGACCTTGTCGATGTCAACAGTGAAGACAATGGCCTTTTTCCCCGCTTGCTTCAGGGCTACGGACACCTTTGTCCGTGAGCTGTTGTCGGCGATGGTGATGGCGGCGCTCCTCTCTTTCTCAGTGTCGTTCTCCTTGACTTGAACGGCTATCGAGTTCTTCCCTGACTTTCCGGAAGAAGGGGAGATTTTTATCCAAGCCGCTGACACGGTCGCTGACCACGGAACATTGCTGGTGAAAGCTACAGTGGTACTCGCCTCATCCTCGTCCAAGGATATTCCTGACGCCAGACTGTCGTCCGTAAGCTTGATTTCCGGAACAATCTCCGGCTTCTTTTGTTCTTCCTTTTTTTCGCAGCTGGTCACCATCACCGCGAGCGTCACCGCACTTAGGCAAGCGAGAATTCTTTTCATCGGATTCTTAGTGTTAATGAATATTCTGAAATTAGTTATGTCTGATAATCAGGTTCGCTTCGTGTCTAATCCATCCGGCGCGAATATAGGCATTATATTCAGTTCTGACAATCACGTCCGGTATGTTTGTGTGATAATTCCAAAGTTGTTTGTATCTTTATCGGAAATATTGACAATAATCAATTAAATCCATTATGAATTTCAAATCAATTTTGGCGGTCGCCGTTGTCTCCTTGGCGGCCATTATGCCGGCTTCGGCCAAGGACGGAGCCTACAGGGTCGTCTCGCCTGACGGGCATCTCTCCGCAACCGTGGTTGTGGGAAAGACAATCACTTATTCGGTGTCCCGCGACGAGGTGAGCCTTATCGCTCCGTCCGAGATTTCGATGACCCTTTCCGACGGGGTGGTCTTCGGCGAGGACGACAAAGTCCGCAAGGTAAGGAAAGCGACTGTGGATCAGGTGATTCCTACAGTGGCCTACAAAAAGGCCGAGGTGCGTGACAACTACAACGAGATTACCATCATATTCAAAGAGTTCTCGTTGGTTTTCCGCGCCTACGACGAGGGAGTGGCCTATCGTTTCATCAGCGCGCTGAAGAGTGACTCCAAGGTTGTCGCCGAGAAGGCAAGTTTCAATTTCGCCAAGGATTGGGACGCTTATGTGCCTTATGTGAAGCAGCACACCGAGACTCTGGAGAGCCAGTACTGGAATTCTTTTGAGAACACCTATTCAATCCACGCCTTGTCGAAGTGGAACAAGGATCGTCTCGCGTTCCTGCCGGTCGCCGTGTCCGCCGAAGGTGGAATGAAGATTCTGGTCACCGAGTCCGATTTGTTGGACTATCCGGGAATGTACCTGTATAACGAGGGTGACGGCTCGACCCTTTCAGGCCGCTTTGCTCCATATCCGAAGACTGTCGAGCAGGGCGGACATAATATGCTTCAGGGACTGGTCAAGGAGCGTTATGAATATCTTGCCTCCTGCTCCGCCGGAGAGGCCTTCCCGTGGAGGATAATTATGGTCACCACCAATGATGTGGACCTCGCCGTCAATGATATGGTCTGGAAACTCGGCACACCGGCGGATCCGTCACAGGATTTCAGCTGGGTGAAGCCGGGAAAGGTGGCCTGGGACTGGTGGAACGCCTGGAACATCTACGGCGTTGACTTCCGCGCCGGGATCAACAACGACACCTACAAGTACTACATCGACTTCGCCCAGAAGCACGGCATCGAATATGTCATCCTCGACGAAGGTTGGGCTGTCAACAAGAAGGCCGACCTGATGCAGATCATCCCGGAGATCGACCTCCCGATGCTTTGTGAATATGCAGCCGCGCATAACGTGGGGCTTATCCTGTGGGCCGGCTACTATGCGTTCGACAGGGATATGGAGAATGTCTGCAAGCACTATTCGCAGATGGGAATCAAAGGTTTCAAGGTTGATTTTATGGACAGGGACGACCAGTATATGGTCGATTTCTACAGACGTGCCGCCGAGACGGCCGCCAAGTACGGGCTTCTGGTCGATTTCCACGGAGCGTTCAAACCGGCGGGTCTGAACCGCACCTATCCTAACGTGATCAATTTCGAGGGCGTTTTCGGTCTTGAGCAGATGAAGTGGAGCAAGCCGGATGTCGATCAGGTGACCTACGATGTGACGGTTCCGTTCATCAGGATGGCGGCCGGTCCGATGGACTACACTCAGGGAGCGATGCGCAATGCGGTGAGGAAGAACTATCATCCTGTCAACTCCGAGGCGATGAGTCAGGGAACCCGCTGCCATCAGCTTGCCGAATATGTTGTCTTCGACTCTCCGCTGAATATGCTCTGCGACTCTCCGTCAAACTATATGGCTGAGCCAGAGTGCACAAAGTACATCGCTGACTGCCCTACAGTCTGGGACGAGAGCGTCGGAGTGAACGGTGTTATGGGCAGTTTCATCACCATCGCCCGTCGCAGCGGTGATGTCTGGTATGTCGGTTCGCTGAATGACTGGAAGACCCGCGAGCTTACCCTTGACCTTGGATTCCTTGGGGAAGGGGAGTGGACGATGGAAGTCTTCCGTGACGGAATCAACGCCGACCGCGCCGCCCGTGACTACAAGCGAGAGACCGTCACCGTTCCCGCCGACCGCAAGGTGAAGATCCGGATGGCTTCCGGTGGCGGCTGGACAGCCCGCGTCACCAAAAAGTAATCACCGGCGATTCGTTTAGGATCAGTGTTTCAGGTGGGTGGCCAAAAAGTCTTCTGGCCACCCATTTTGGTCTCCTCCACGCCCACCTCAAGACAGGTGTGGCAAAGGACATCATCGGAGTGATTTTTGCAAGTGACACACAGACACTTAATTCAAGACGAGTATGAGAAAGATGATCTTAGTTTTGCTTGTTGTCCTGCTTGCCGGATGCTGCGGGACTTGCTTCGGGAGGAAACTGGCTGATCCGGACACGCTGACATTCAAGAAGACTTATTCGATGCCTGGGATGAGTGAAGACGAACTATACATTTTCTCCAGAGGGTGGCCGGACAAGTCCGGCGAATTAAGAATAAAGTTAGTCGGCACACCATTGGGGTATTTCGGAAATTCCGCAAAAAGTTACGTTGGATATTTCTATGGTCAAAAACTAACCAGCACTGTAGCGGATATTCACGCTTATATTAATCTTTATTTTCGAGATGGAGAGTTCGATCTCGTATTCACTGACATTTCAGCCAGTTGGCGACACAACTACATAGATCACCTATCTTCGAGAGATGACAGGCTCAATAGGAACGCCTTTTGGCGGATGTCGTACAGCCAGAAAATCCTTGACCAGATCAGGAAACGCTCAAAGGAACTTTTCGAGTTGGTTGTCGCCTCGATGGACGAGTACCTCAAGGTCGGTCCGCCTGTGGAGCTGGAAAAGATCTGACGGACAGATTCCGTGGCGGATAACACGTTGATTATCAAACAGAAACACTTTGTCCTGGTCTGAAATCCGGCACCAGGACGAGGCTTAAGGCATTCATTCTACGAGACTTAAGTGCCACGACAAAACCACTGTTGCGTGCTGACCCTCTTAGGCTCAGTGGTTGCTAAAATAGGTCACTGCTCGGGAAGTACGAATTCCGGATCTTTGGATCGTACAGATAATCGGGACTTGACAGTGCCTTGGATTTGTAGGCTGGATTATTTAGTTAACTTCAATATTATTACTCCATTTTTTGCTAATTTCGAAGTATGAAAGGATCAAGAATAAGTTTATTGGCATTGATTTTTGTCGTCTCAGCAGGTTTCGGTTGTTCTTCTCGTGGTCAGAAGGATGATTTGGGCGATGAGACGGTAGAGGTGCAACCTCGTATGGACGAACCTTCTGATGGAGAGGTGGATGCCGGAGGGTACACGACCATATTCCTTGCCGGTACGATTGATATGGGAAACAGTGATGACTGGCAGGCCGGTTTGGTGAGAACATTCTCCTCGAACGAAGGTCGTTACATTCTCTATAACCCACGCCGCTCCACTTTCACGAACACTCCTGAAGAGATGGAGTATCAGGTAAACTGGGAACTGGATCATCTTGAGAAGTCGCAGATCATTATAATGAACATTCTCGGTTCCAGCAAGTCTCCTGTGACCCTGCTGGAGATGGGGCTTTTCTTGAGATCAGGCAAGTTGCTGGTCGCTTGTGAACCAGACTATTACCGTTACTCTAACGTCAGCATCACCTGTTCCAGGTACAACGTTCCTCTGTACGATTCCCTAATCTCCCTCTTGTCAGAGGAATTCGGTATGGACTATGTGGCTGAATAATGCTGCTGATTGTGAGGCCGGAAGGCTTTTTCTTTGCTGAATATAAAAACTATCGTAAAAAATAGGTATTTTTGTATAATGTGAAGAGTATGGAAAAGAAGATAGGCATTGTAGCAGGCAATAAGCCCAAGGAGGTAGTTCATTATTTCTCTGATGTGATCAAGGAATGCGAACTTCCGTTGTTCCATACGGACTGTGACGCTGAACCAAGGCGGCTCAGGATGCTGTCGCTGTTTTCGGGGTGCGGCGGAATGGATCTTGGCTTTGAGGGGGACTTTATCTGCAACGCCAAGTCTGTGCCGGAGGATTCCGGCTGGATAGACCGGAAAATCAACGACAACTGGGTGCTGCTCAAGAAGAACCGCTTCACGACCATATTCGCAAACGACATTTTGGAGGAGGCATTCCATAGCTGGACTGAATATATGAAACGCTTCGGCAAGGATTCTTCAGTGTATCATCTGGAAAGCGTGGTTGATATGGTGAAGCTTCAGCATAGCGGGAAGAAGGTTTTCCCTGAGAATGTGGACATAGTGACCGGCGGATTCCCTTGTCAGGATTTCAGCGTGGCCGGAAAGCGTCTTGGATTCAATTCCGTCACCTCTCACGATGGCAATAAGTTTCAGGATGAGGTCGCGACCGAAGAGAACAGAGGCAAGTTGTACTTCTGGATGAAGCAGGTCATCGACATAACCAAGCCTAAGATATTCGTCGCCGAGAATGTCAAGGGGCTTACGAATCTCGGAAATGTCAAGGACATAATCCAGCGGGATTTCTCGCGGGCCGACGGCGATGGCTACATCGTGCTTCCTCCGAGGGTTCTTCACGCCGGAGACTACGGTGTCCCGGAAAGCCGCGAACGCGTGATATTCATTGGCATACGCCGCTCCGCGCTGAATGGGAAGGCTCGGCGGATGCTGGAAGGCGGGAATATTCCCGAAGAGTATTCCCCGTACCCGAAACCGACGCACAAGTTCACGCGGCATTCCTGCGGCACATTGAAACCGGTCACCTGCCGGGATGTCTTCGAGGGAATACTCGAACCGGAGGCGAGCGCCGACCTTTCCCAGAGGTTCTACTCGAAGGCGAAATATATGGGCAGGCATTGCCAGGGACAGACCGAAATTCACCTTGACGGACTTGGCCCCACCATCCGCTCCGAGCATCACGGAAACATCGAGTTCAGGCGGCTTTCCGCCGACCACGGAGGTATGAATATTCAGGAGCTTGAATCCGGATTGCGTGAGCGCCGGTTGACCCCCCGTGAGTGCGCTATGATCCAAACCTTCCCGCCTGACTATCCTTTTGTCAGGTACAAGGACGTCTCGAAGCATTTTCAGGTCAGCCAGTCCGGAGCGTACAAGGTCATCGGCAACGCCGTTCCCCCGCTTCTCGCCTATAACATCGCAAGGCGCTTGCAGGATTTGTGGCCTTTCTATTTCGAGATTTAGTGGAGGAATACGGATGCCGGACAAGATGACTAAGGAGCAGAGGCATTATTGTATGTCGAGGATCCGCGGGAAGGACACGCGGCCGGAGATGGTCGCGCGCAGGTGGCTGCATTCCCGTGGATTCCGGTACTCGCTGCACTCCAGGAAGTTGCCGGGGTGTCCGGACATCGTCTTGAGGAAGTACCACACTGTGATATTCATAAACGGGTGTTTTTGGCACGGCCATCCGGGATGCGATAAGTTCAGGATGCCGCATAGCAACATCGAGTTCTGGGAGGAGAAGATTCGCAGGAACAAGGAAAGGGATGCCAAGGAAATAGCTGAACTTGAGGCGCTTGGGTGGAATGTCGCCGTGGTTTGGGAGTGTGAGTTGTCTCCAAAACGGAGAGAGGAGACGCTTTTGCGGCTGGCTGAATTGTTGAGGCAGAACATAGAGCCGGAGTCGATTCACCATATTCCTTTGTCTGTGAGAAAATTGTCGTTAAATGAATAGTGAGATGAAGTTGATCGGTCGTTTGGCTTTTGGCCTGTTCCTGCTTTCGTCCGCAGCGGATTTGGCGGGCGTTTTTGCGGGGTGGCATATTCTTGCGTTATGTTCTAAGCCGCTGATTGTGCCGTCCTTGGTCTTGTGCTGCTGGACGTGGCTTAAGGAGAATGGCGTGAAAGGGAGGAAGGTTTCCTCTTTGATGCTTGCGTTGGCTTTCGGTGCCTTGGGTGACATCCTGCTGATGTTCGACGGGCAGAACTTTTTTCTCGCCGGGCTTTTGGCTTTTTTTGTAGGCCATTTATTCTACATCTATACTATTGATGCCAAGATTATGGGGACTGATTTGGAGATTGTTCGGCGTATCGCGTTGCTTGCGATTCTGATCGCTCTTACGACCGGGCTGGCGCAATTATTTGATGTCAAGGGCGTTCTGGGATTATGCGTCACGGCTTATGCCTGCGTGTTCGCCTACTGCCTTTTCTATGGAATTGTCGCTGCCTCCACCACGAAAAGCTCTAACTACG
Source organism: uncultured Muribaculaceae bacterium (assembly GCA_964479325.1). Taxonomy (GTDB): domain Bacteria; phylum Bacteroidota; class Bacteroidia; order Bacteroidales; family UBA932; genus Cryptobacteroides. The sequence goes on along the minus strand of CAYZKZ010000110.1, from coordinate 1,305 downwards.
TCTGGACCATTATCGGCTATGTGCTGTTCATCATTTCGGACACGATTCTGGCGACCGGCGAGTTCACCGACATCCGCATCCCCAAGCGTGGTTTCCTCGTGATGTTGACCTACATTCTCGCGCAGTTTCTTTTGGCGTTTTCGCTTTCCCGGGAGGAAATACGAAAACATAATGCGATAAATAGCGCGGCGAATTGATAATTATCCCGAAATTTATTACTTTTGCATCGCAAACACGGAGGATTGTCCGAGTGGTTTATGGTGCTTGTCTCGAAAACAAGTCGGCTGAAAGGCCCCACAGGTTCGAATCCTGTATCCTCCGCAAAACCGCTGTAAGGGGCTTACCTACAGCGGTTTATTTTATTCCGGTGGTGGTGCGGGACAAAGGCGGGACGTTTACCGCGGTTTTACGGCACAAAAATAGCCGCCCGAAGGCGGCCGTAAAAGGACGAATGGGTTATTCAGGAGGGTCGAAAAACTTCGTTTTGACGGCGATGATGATGGTCACGATCAGTTCTGCTAATGCAAATATTCCCATCAGCATCCAGTTGTAACTATCAAGTAAGTAAAATATCCATAGAGTTATGGCGAGCATCCACAGAAATCCGGCCGCGGCGAGCACCCCTTTCTTGGCCAGCCACTTGCGTTTCAGGGCAAGCTCGCTTTTGTCGTAGTCCGAACTTCCCACGCTGGCCTCGTCTATTCCCGCCAACTTCTCGATGCCTTTCCATATCAGCGCGAAAGGGAACGTGACGATGACGAAAGCCCACACCAGAATCTTGCTCGTCACCGGCTTCCAGAACAACACCAGAAGAACGATGATCGCCACCCAGACAGAAATATCAAAAGATCCGAAGAACATACAGTGTGTTGGCTATCAGATTATTAATCCTGCAAATATCAGTCCACGTTTTACTCGTTTAATGATTGACGCAATCCCAGCGGTTCGGCTGCAAGCAAACAGTGGAACGAAAAACCCTCGGATTTCTCCGTAGGCACCACAGTACCGGCCTTCGGTGGAACTCGCATCCGGCCTCTGGGATTCACCACGGCCGCCTTTCGAACGAAAACGGCTCTGGTTGCTGTACGGTACGGAAATGTGTGGATTCCCCGAACAAGGATGGCTTCGATGCAGATTTCGTTCGGGAATCAACCGTTTTTCGAACGAAAACGGCTCTGGCGATGGCGTGGTACGAAAATGTGGGGCTTTTCCGAACGAGGGTGCAGCCGATGCGGGTTCCGTTCGGGAATTAAATAGTCGCTCCTTAAAAAGGCATTTAGCGGCTGATAATCAATAAAATAAGAG
>CAYZKZ010000109.1:0-9934 GCA_964479325.1 uncultured Muribaculaceae bacterium | reverse complement strand
GAAGGGTATGTTCTCAATGATGAACTACTACCTCCCACTCAAGGGCATCGCGGCTATGCACTGCTCAGCCAACACCGATATGAACGGTGAGAACACAGCCATCTTCTTCGGTCTGTCCGGAACCGGCAAGACCACCCTTTCAACCGATCCTAAGCGTAAGCTCATCGGCGACGACGAGCACGGCTGGGACAACAAGGGTGTGTTCAACTTCGAGGGCGGCTGCTACGCCAAGGTCATCAAGCTCGACAAGGAGTCTGAACCGGACATCTACAACGCCATCCGCCGCGACGCCCTTCTTGAGAACGTCACTGTTGACGCCAACGGCAAGATCGACTTCAACGACAAGAGCGTGACCGAGAACACCCGCGTCTCTTACCCTATCTATCACATCAACAACATCGTACGTCCTGAGTCTCAGGGTCCTGCCGCAAAGCAGGTCATCTTCCTGTCAGCCGACGCCTTCGGTGTTCTTCCTCCTGTCTCAATCCTTAACCCTGAGCAGACCAAGTACTACTTCCTCTCCGGCTTCACAGCCAAGCTGGCCGGAACAGAGCGCGGTATCACCGAGCCTACTCCTACCTTCTCAGCTTGCTTCGGACAGGCGTTCCTTGAGCTGCACCCTACAAAGTACGCCGAGGAACTCGTGAAGAAGATGAAGAAGAGCGGAGCCAAGGCTTACCTCGTGAACACTGGCTGGAACGGAACCGGAAAGAGAATTTCCATCCGTGACACCCGTGGAATCATCGACGCCATCCTTGACCACAGCATCGACGCTGCCCCTACCAAGACCATCCCTTACTTCAACTTCGTTGTTCCTACGAAGCTCGAGGGTGTTGACACTAACATCCTTGACCCTCGCGACACCTACGCTGACGCCTCACAGTGGGAGGAGAAGGCAAAGGATCTCGCCGCAAGGTTCATCAAGAACTTCAAGAAGTACGAGTCCAACAGGGCCGGCAAGGCTCTCGTAAAGGCTGGTCCTCAGCTCTAATCGACAAACACAGGATCTTATCCGGAAGGATGGATCACCTCGAATAGGATCGCGCGGTCAAGTAAATGGCCGCGCGATTTATTTTGTGATACGGGAATATATTCATACCTTTGGAGGACAAACACATAATTATGAGTTCACGATGAAGAAACTAACCCTTGTGCTTGCCTTCCTGACCACACTGGTCTCCTACTTAAGCCCGACCGCCAACGGCCAGGACATAAGATTCGGGAAAGTCTCCGAAGAGGAGGTGGCTATGACTTCCTACGAGAAGGATCCCCAGGCGGAGGCCCTTTACATCTACGACAAGAGGGATTTGTCGTACCTGGTGTCATTTATGTACGAGTACACCGTCTATTACAGAATCAAAATATTCAACAAGAACGCTCTGGATTTGGCAAATGTCCAGATTCCATACTACTCCGCCAAGTCGGCTGAGTCAGTGACAGGACTTGCAGCCAACACCTACAACATCGTGGACGGGAAGATGGTGAAGACTCCGATGCCAAAACAGAACATATTCAAGGAAAAGGTTTCGGACAACTTCACCATTCTCAAGTTCTCGCTGCCTGAGGTAAGGGAAGGTAGCGTCATCGAGTACAAATACACGCTAAGAACCAGCTCGCTTTCAGGAATATCCGAGTTTAATGTCCAGCGTCACAACCCGGTCCTGCATTCAATCATCGACATCAGGCTGCCGGAATTCATCGGATACGCCATCCACTCCAGAGGGACGTTCCCGCTGAACATAAAACAAAAAAGTGACGACACGACATTTCCTATCGGACCCGTCAGCTACAATGTCAAGCTTGTCTCCTGTCACAACGATGACGTGCCGTCTTTGAGAAACGAGCCGATGGTCTGGTGTCTGGATGACTTTTTAGGCGGTTTCGACATCGAGGTCACCAGTTTGGTCATTCCTGAGGCCGGAATCTACGAGAACTTCGCCGGAAGTTGGGAAAGCATCAACGAGACACTGCGCAAATCCGATCTCGGCTCGGCCCAACGCGCGAGAAACCCGTTCGGCGAAGAGGTCAAGGCAATCCGTTCCAAAGACACGACCGAGACGGCCAAGATGCGCGAGGTGCTGAAACTTGTCAACGGCAGGATAAAGTTCAACAACATTCCGGCGCTGATGCCGAATATGCCCGGCAGCGTAGTCCGGAAGGGTGTCGGGGATATGGCCGACATAAACAACATTCTCTCTCTCGCCCTCAGGGACTGTGGATTCAAGACAGACCTCATCCTATTGAGCCTCAGGTCCGAAGGCAGAATGCCGCCTTTCCCTACAATGAAGAAAATCAGCACATTCGTTGTGCGGGCGTTCGACTCCGAGGGCAACGCCTACTATATGGACGCAAGCGACAAGGACTCGGATCTCAACGTGCTTTCACCTGATCTACTGGTGGAGAAGGCTCGTGTCTATGAGGCGGAAGGCAGCGGAAGTTGTGTAAGCCTGAGCGCTCCGGCCAGAAACACCGAACAGATGATCATCTATGCGACTTTAGGTGAGGAGGGCGGCATCTCCGGAAACATCAGCAGGATTCTTACCAACCAGAAGGCCTACGAGCTGTCGATGCGTCACAGCGACGCCAAGTCCGAGGAGGAGTTCGTTGACGAACTGGCCGGCGAGTTAGGAGTCTCTCTCGACAGCAGCTCGCTCTCCGGAATCGGTACCGCAAGAGTCGTCGAGAATTTCCGGTTCAGGAAAATCCCTGACTCGGCCGGTGATTTCATCTACATCAACCCGACCCTAAGTCCGTTCCTCTCAGAGAACCCGTTCAGTGATCAGGTCAGGAAACTGCCGGTAGAGTTCAGTTCGGTGGAAAACACCTCGATAAGGTTCATCCTTGTCATTCCGGACGGCTACACTATAGAGGAGATTCCGGATGCCTGCCGTTACACCGGCTGCGAGGGAGACGTCACTTTCTCGTTCATCCACCAGAAGGTAGGCAACAACCTGACTGTCAGGCTGGCACTGTCAATCAACAGAGTCATATTCACTGTGGAGGAATATTCCGACCTGAACCAGCTGTTCGGCAAGATAGCGGAGCTCTGCAACTCCAGGATCGTACTAAAGAAAGTCAAGTAGATGAGAAAGCTTCTTCTGATCTTGGCGGTGATCATCCAGACGACGCTCGCCGCGGGGCAGACAACGGCCGACGCGGTCATTGTCCGCAATAACGCCTCCTTCACTGTCAAGGACAAGACACACGCTGTCTATAGACAGACAATAGAGACCATCCTGACAACAGAGAAAGGCGAGAAGTACGGAACATTCTTATGTTCGGTGAACAACGGAAGCACAAGGCTGAAATCATTCTACGGAGAAATCAGGGACGCAAGGGGCAAGGTGAGGAAGATCAAGAAATCGGACCTCATCTACTCTGAATATTCCGAAGGACTCGCCGACAGCTACGGCACCTGGCTCTACGCGCCGACGATCATCAGCTACCCCGTCACGGTGACCTACACCTACGAGAAGGAATATACCGACGCTGTCCTCGGCTACGATCCGTTCGTTCCGCTCCCATACTCATCCGATGTCAGCCTCGCCGAGGCCAGCTACACACTCACCGTACCTTCCGGAACACGCTTCTCGTACAAGCAGTTGAACCTGGACGGTGTCAAGCCGGAGCGGTCCGACTCAAAAGGAGCCGAGACCTATGTCTGGAGGACTGGCGGGATGTCTCCTTTCAAGAAAGAACCGGCCTCCCCTCCGATGGGTACAAGGGTTCCGGCAGTCCTGTTCGTTCCGGAGGAGTTCTCCTACGACGGCAAAGACGGATCAGCCTCAGACTGGAAGGCGATCGGCGACTGGCTCATCTCACTCACGGAGGACAGGGATGTTCCTCCGGATGACCTGAAAGCCAAGGTTCTGCAACTGACCGAAGGAGCGGAGGACGACATTGAGAAAATCAGAAGGATCTATGAATATCTCGGCTCGACCACCCGCTACGTCAGCATCCAGCTCGGCCTCGGCGGTCTGCGGCCTATCGAGCCGGAGAAAGTGTTCAGGAACAAGTTCGGGGACTGCAAGGCGTTGTCATTCTATATGAAGACAATGCTAAGATGCGCCGGGATCGAGTCCGACTACGTCATCATAAATTCAGGAGAGGACAAGATGATTCCTGTTTTTCCGTCACTCGGCACAGCCAATCACGCGATCCTCGCCGTGCCTTACGCCAAGGACACATTATGGCTGGAATGCACGAATCCGGACGTTCCTCTTGGATATGTCCACTCAGGGATAGCCGGCAACCACGCCCTGATCGTGAAAAAAGGAGAATCCTACATCACACGTCTGCCAAGTACTCCTGACACGGCCAACACACATTCGCAGGAATGTCTGGTTCACCTGAACGCCGACGGAAGCGCCAAGATCCTTGCGACCGAGAAGGCGGAGATGGATTTCTGGCCAGATATGTACGCCTTGAGCAAGCTGACGGAAGCCCAAAGAATCAACAGCATTATGTCCGACATCGCTCTTCCGCGGGTACGGATCTCCGATCCGCAAATGTTTTTTGACCGGTCTTCCAAGCCTTCGGGACTGTTGGCCTACAAGGTGGAAGCCCTCCCTTACGCAAGCCCCTCCGGAAGCAGGATGTTCGTGCCTGTCAATCCGTTCAGGAGCCTCGAAGGGAAGCCGAATGTCTCCAAAAGGGTCAACGATTTCTATTTCAAGGATGGCAACGTCCTGACGGACAAGATAGTGATAGACATTCCCGATGGGTATTCAATAGAGGCCAGCCCGAGAGACCGCAGCTTCGAGAACGAGTTCGGTTCTGTCAAATTCAGCCGCGCTATCGACCAGACTAAAGCGGGACTCAGGGTGACTCTCTCGTTCAGACTGGAGAACAGATCCGGAACGTTTCCAAGGTCAGCCAGCGGGGAGTACAAGAGATTCTGTCAGGAGATCTACGAGATCTACAGTTCCAAACTGGTGCTGGTCAGGAAGTAACGCGTCAGAACAGCCGGGCGGACATTGCCCCGAGGTACAGGAATGCGAGTCCGAGGACAAGGCTTAGAGCCGCATAGGCAATCGCTCCAAGAAACTCTCCGCCCTGCAACATTGTGAAGTTCTCGTTGATGAATGTCGAGAATGTCGTGAAGCCTCCGCAGAATCCCACGGTCAGGAACATCATAAGATCCTGGGACACGGTGGCGTGCCTGGAGGCGATGCCATAGACAAGACCTATCAGGAAACATCCGGCCACGTTGGCCACCATTGTTCCCAACGGCAGTGCGACGGCGGGAAGGAGCCTCTCGCATCCGACCTTCACAAGATACCTTGCGACTCCTCCGAGGAAACTGCCTCCTCCGATCAGCAATAAGGTGCGTATCATTTGCTTACCTCCTCTTCATAAAAATTCTCGAATATGCTCCTGAGGCGTTCCGGGTCGTGGATTATGTCACGCAGACGCTTTAGGCCGGTGGCGTTGCCGGACTCAGGGACGTAGAGTTTAAGATAGCCGCCGTAGTCATACTTCTCGGAGAGATGTTCCAGCATCCTGCTCCAATGCCCCTCCTTGTCGAGTTCAGGATAATGTTCTATGCCGAACTGGACTGTCCTGCGCAGGATTCTCATCGGGTTGATGTCCCGGTCGGCCTCGGCGACAATCCGTCCGTAGATGCTTCTTGGCTCTTTGCCGTTCGAGGCCCGGTGATCCTCGGCGGCCTGGGCGATGGTCTCGATCTGCTCCGGGGAAAACCATTCCTTCAGACGGGCGTCCTCACGGATGATTCTTCCGGAGGACAGGTGGTGGGTCTCACGTCCGTCAACCAGTCCGGTGTCGTGAAAGGCGGCCGCGGCATAAAGGATGTTCTGATCCACATCATAGTGTGCGGACATATTCATAGATTCTTCAATTACCTTGCGGACGTGGTCTTCCCTATGCGCCTTGTCGAAAGAGGCGTATCTGGGGATGACCTCGGACTCGACGTATTGGACTAAGTCTTTATTTAACATATTCATACCTTTACTTTGGACTCTGCGGGTTGTGGAGTTTGTCGGTCGCTGAGCCTGTCGGTCGTGGAGTTTCCCGATCGTGGAGCTTGTCGGTCGCTGAGCTTGTCGAAGCGACAGGATTCTCATAGCGGCAATCACTATGCGTGTGTCCAATCGGCAGGGTCGCTTCGACAGGCTCAGCGACCGGATTTCAGGATTATCCTAATCTCTTGACTGCACGTCAATACCTTGACTGGTCCATAAATCAACTTTCGAGCGCGACAAACGCTATAACACTTGACCTCTCTGACTTGTCGCCTCTCTTGCTCAGCGACCGGGTTTCAAGGATGAGAGCAAGCCGGCGCAGCCCTCCGTGATGTCCCTGTAGGTCTTCTCGAAGTCGCCGGTGTACCAAGGATCGGAGACATCCGAGTCCTTGCCGGCATATTCCATCATACTGTGGACCTTTTGCATATTCACCGGGCTGATGATCCGGGAGAGCAGCCGCCGATTGGAGGAGTCCATTATGACAATAACGTCATATTCAGAGGCTTCCGCATCCGTGATCCGATGGGCCGAGTGCCGCTCGAACGGTATTCTGTGGGCGGCCAGCGTCCGCTTCGCCGGAGGGTAGATGTCGTTCCCGATCTCCTCGTAGGACACCGCCGCGGAATCCACCCGAAAGGCCTCCCTGACATTCTTCACTACCTCACTCGCTCCTGTCCCCGTCACTTTCTCCGGCACGTTCAGTCCTTCCTTCGCACCACCACCTCCTGAGGACTGCCTTGACTTGAATCCTTCCACCTCTCCCACGACATCGAAACCAGCGTCCCGAACCATTTTCTTGAATATAAACTCCGCCATCGGACTCCTGCAGATGTTCCCGTGGCAGACAAACAGCACACTTTTCATAGCCGCGAAGTTAGCACTTTTCGAAGGATTCCCCGCCCCTTTTAGCGCCCTTTCCCCAGCTCAATTTTCCTCCTCCCTATTCGACCAATCGTCCGATTGCCCGCAAAACGACAGTTTTGCACCTCCACGCCGTCCACAGCCCCTTGCAGCCCACTCTCCGCCGCAATTCCGTTTGGGCAGCTCCATCACAAAGCCCCTCGCAGCCCTCTCCACGGCCGATTCGATGAAATCCCGCCCGACGGATTTGCACCGCCTCGTAGCCCCGAAGCACTTGCAGTACACTTTCAACTGCAATTCCGTTTTAAAGGTGGCACGAACAATTATATTCAGGTACATTCAGGATCAGGATGATATCAACCCCAACAGCAATAGAAGGGAACCGAAGCCTCCCTAACGACGACTGATTCCTTTTCTTGGAGAAAAATCACCATAGAATTATAAAAAACATAAAAATCTCACATCTGTTTTTTATTTCTTTTGAAAATTTACGTTTTAAAGCGACATATTCGCAGAAAAAAGAACTATGCCAAACTTCAATCAACTCAAGCTTTGTCATCTGGTCATCACCTCACATAAGGAAATGTTGTTCAGGAATGCGGATGATGTGGGAGTATTTCTTAACTGCCTGGCCTTAGCTGCATATTCAACAAACACAAGAGTTCTTGTGGATGCTGAGATGTCCACTCACAGCCACACTGGAATATTATCTTCCAAACCGATCGAGTTCGATCGCTCAACAAGGATAAGATATTCCCGCTACTTCAACAAAAAGTACAATCGCAATGGGAGATTCGGCGACATCGGGTGCTACATCAGCTTTATGAATGGCGCCGCGCACATCTGTACGGCAATCAGTTATATTCTCCGCAACGGCGTTCATCACGGAGTGAGTTCCACGCCTTTCGGCTACCCATTCAGTACAACGAACAGCATATTCGCAAAGGAATTAGGTCGAAGCGCACCTAAAAGGCTGATCACATCCAGGAACGAGATTTCCTCATTTCTGCCACGGTACAGCAAGTTTCCGGATGGGTATGCGATGACTCCTGGCGGGGTGTTCGCACGTGAATCATTCGAAGAGATTCAGTTGGTCGAGTCATTCTATGTGTCCCCAAGGTCGTTTCTTTTCAATATGAACAGGCTTTCGGGCGAAGAATGGAGCAAAGATCAGGAAAAAGATGGAACTGGAAGCGAGCCTGTCACCCTTAAAAGTATGGAGATAGGCTGTCCGGAATCCGAACTGTCAAGGATGCTGCAAGCAGAAAGAGGACACGCCTTTATGAATATGGGAGTAGATGACTTCACCCTTTGCGGCATCGTGGACAACGACATCATCAAGAGCTTCCACAAAACATCCGTTTACGAACTTTCCATTGAGCAAAAACAAAAAATTGCGAATATACTATGCCACGACCTGAAAGCCTCTCCGGCTCAGGCCTCCAGAATACTGGCGATGGAATATCTCAAATAGGAAGCAGCCTGTACACCAGCGAGGACGTGAGCGGGGATTCCGTCCTGACGAATGAAACGAATTTGCAACGGAAAGTCCAGGACACGGGGCTGTGCGGGGGTCTGGGATGCAATTCTGTGACGGGTGCTGGAAGGGAAAAGCCTCCACAAGTGGCTACAGCGGGGATTACAGCCTGACGGGGAAAACGGATTTGCAAGGGAAAGTCCAGGACACGGGGCTGCGCGGGGGTCTGGGATGCAATTCTGTGACGGGTGCTGGAAGGGAAAAGCCTCCACAAGTGGCTACAGCGGGGATTACAGCCTGACGGGGAAAACGGATTTGCAACGGGGAAACCGGGACACGGGGCTGTGCGGTGGTCTGGGATGCAATTCCGTGGCGGGGTGCTGAAAGAGGAAGGCTTCTGCAAGGGCTGCGGTAGGAGAGAAAGGTGAGGTGATGTAGAAGTCGTTGGGACTGGAACGAACGGCGGGGATGATGTAGATGTCGTCAGGATGAAAACAAAATGCTATATTTGCCGGGGATAAAGAGGTGACGGAGAGTTCACTTTTTAGGGGCATAAGATAAAAACTACATTGAATATGAACAAGAACAATTACATTGTCGGAATCGGCGAGGCGCTTTGGGATGTGCTGCCGGAGGGGAGGAAGATCGGCGGGGCGCCGGCGAACTTCGCTTACCATATCTCACAATTCGGGCTGAACGGGATGGCGGTCAGCGCCGTGGGCAAGGACGTTCTCGGAGATGAGATCGCGAAAGTCTTTGAACGTGAAAAACTTGGGTATCACATCGAAAGGACGGACTTCCCGACAGGGACAGTGGAGGTGACGCTGGCCGGAGCGGGGATTCCGCAGTACGACATCAAGGAGAATGTCGCGTGGGATAATATTCATTTCACTGATGAACTCAAAGAAATCGCCGAGCGCACCAAAGCGGTCTGCTTCGGGCCGCTCGCACAAAGGAATCCAGTCTCAAGGAAGACTATCCTGGAGTTTTTGGAGGCTATGCCGAGCGGCGAGGAGTGCCTGAGGGTGTTCGACATCAACCTGCGGCAGAGTTTCTATTCAAAAGAGGTGGTAAGGGAGTCGATCGGCAAATGTAATATTCTTAAAATCAATGACGAAGAACTTGTCAAAGTCAAAAGTATGCTGGGGCTGAAAGCCGACACGCAAGACGGGCTTTGCGAAGAGATTCTGACGCTCGGAGGACTGCGGATGCTGGTGCTGACCTGCGGGGCGCAAGGTAGCAAGGTCTTCTCGGCGGAAGGAATTTCAGCCTTGGACACACCGAAGGTGCAGGTCGCGGACACGGTCGGAGCCGGAGATTCTTTCACAGCGGCATTCGTAGCCTCCATTCTGAAGGGGAAGTCAGTCTGGAAAGCGCACCGCACCGCTGTTGATGTCTCGGCTTACGTCTGCACGCAGAAAGGGGCGATGCCTAAACTTTCCAAAGAACTAACGGAATCCTGACACATCCTCAGGCCAAGTGTAACCTAACTAAACTGATTTACAGTCAGATAAAAACGGAATTAATGACAATAATCCAGTTACAATTTGTACATTGAGGGACGCGATGTCCTTGTCCCTCAGGGCATAGGCGACCGCCTTGTCATTGA
>CAYZKZ010000108.1:0-10052 GCA_964479325.1 uncultured Muribaculaceae bacterium | reverse complement strand
GAGACGCCAACACCCTCATCTCCTCTGCCATCGCCGGGCTCAACTCCGATGACATCGAGAGTTTTGACATCCTGAAGGACGGCTCGGCGACTTCCATCTACGGAGCGCGCGCTATGGCCGGAGTCATCGTTGTGACCACGAAGAAAGGACGCGCCGGACAGGCTCACATCACCTACAACGGTGAGTACACAATGCGCCTGAAGCCGATGTACAGCACCTTCAACATTATGAATTCCCAGGATCAGATGGGAATATACCAGGAGCTTCAGCAGAAGGGATGGCTCAACTACGCCAGCACCTCCACGGCGGCGGACAGCGGAGTTTATGGAAAGATGTACCAGCTTCTCAGCGAGTACGATCCCAAGACGGGGCAGTTCGCCTTGGCAAACACTCCGGAGGCGAAGGCCGAGTACCTCCGCGCCGCCGAGTACCGCAACACAGACTGGTTCTCCCGCCTGTTCTCCACAGCCGTGCAGCATACCCATTCTGTCAGCATCTCCGGAGGCTCCGAGAAGACAAGCTACTATGCGTCAATGAGTATAATGGACGATCCGGGTTGGACGAACCAAAGCAAGGTTCAGCGTTACACCGCCAATATGAACCTTACATACAAGATCTTCGACAATCTGTCCCTCAACCTCATCAGCAACGCCTCCTACAGAAAGCAGAGGGCTCCGGGAACTCTCAGCTCATCCATCAACGCGGTGACCGGCGAGGTAAAGAGAGACTTCGACATCAACCCTTACTCCTACGCCCTCAACACTTCCAGAACACTTGACCCGGACGTGTTCTACACAAGGAACTACGCTCCGTTCAACATTATGTACGAGCTGGAAAACAACTACCTTGACCTGGATGTGTTCAATTTCAGAAACCAGGCAGAGTTGAAGTTCACTCCTATCAAGAAACTGGAACTCAGCGCTTTGGCTTCGGTGAAATACTCACAGACAACCAGAGAGCATAATGTGCTTGACAACTCCAACCAGGCTCTTGCCTACAGGGAGATGGGAACTTCAACCATAAGGAACAACAATCCGTTCCTCTACACCGACCCGGACAACCCTTACTCTTTGCCTGAGACCGTTCTCCCTAACGGAGGTATCTTCCAGCGTACTGACAACAAGATGTCCGGCTGGGATTTCCGAGCCACGGCAAGCTACAACGACCAGTTCGGCGAGGATCATCTTCTGAATCTCTATGGAGGTATGGAGGTCAACAGTGTCGATCGCCACGCCGTGTGGTTCAGAGGCTGGGGTATGCAGTATGATATGGGTGAGATCGCCAACTACAACTACCTCATCTTCAAGAAGGGGTCAGAGGACGGAACCGACTACTACACAATCGGTAACTCACGTGAACGTAGAGCTGCGTTCTTCGGTACGGGAACATATTCATTCAAAGGAAGGTACATCATCAACGGAACGGTTCGCTATGAGGGTTCCAACCGCCTTGGAAAGTCTCGCAAGGCAAGGTGGCTGCCTACGTGGAACGTGTCTGGAAGATGGAATGTCCACGACGAGGCCTTTATGAAGGGCCTCTACCCGTATGTCTCTCATCTCGCGCTCAAGGCGTCATATTCACTGACAGGAGAGAGCGGCCCGTCCTGGGTCAACAACTCCGAGGTCAAGCACGGCAGCGAGATTCCTTGGAGACCGTCCTCAAGCCTCAGGGAGTCGCACCTGTACATCGCCAGCCTTGCGAATGAGGATCTTACATTCGAGAAGAAGCACGAGTTGAACATCGGTTTCGAGTCCGGCTTCTTTGACAACAGGATCAACTTCGCGTTCGACTGGTACAAGAGAAACAACTTCGACCTTATCGGCCAGACCAACACTCCGGGTGTCGGAGGAGAGGTGAAGAAGTACGGCAACATCGCCTCGATGAAGTCCAGCGGAGTCGAGCTCAGCCTCACCACGACCAATGTCAGGACCAAGGATTTCACCTGGTCAACCAATTTCATCTACTCTCATTCCAAGAATGAGGTGACTGACCTGCTCACTTCGCAGAGAGTGATCGACCTTGTCTCCGGCACCGGCTTCGCCCAGGAAGGCTATCCGAACCACAGTATCTTCTCGATTCCGTTCAAGGGATTGAACTCCGAGGGTCTTCCTACGTTCCTCAACGAGAACGGCGACATAACCGTCACCGGAATCAATTTCCAGAACAGCGACCCAGACAAGCTCGGATTCCTTGAATATTCCGGTTCTTCCGAGCCTACGGATGTCGGATCGCTTGGCAACACCTTCAAGTTCAAGAGATTCACTCTCAATGTCTTTATGACATATTCATTCGGCAACGTGATTCGCCTTGACCCTGTCTTCAAGAACTCTTACACCGACCTTTCCTCGATGCCTAAGGAATTCAGAAACCGTTGGGTGGTTCCGGGAGATGAGAACAACACCACTGTTCCTGTCATCGCCAGCCGTTGGCAGAACAAGAAGTACTCCTCTTTGAGCTACGCCTACAATGCCTACAATTATTCCACGGAACGCATCGCAAGCGGTGATTTCATCCGTATGAAGGAGATCTCTCTTTCTTACGATATGCCGTCCAGGATAGTGAAGGCGTTGAAGATGAACTCGATGTCCCTCAAGCTTCAGGCAACCAACCTCTTCCTGATCTACGCCGACAGTAAGCTGAACGGTCAGGATCCGGAGTTCTTCAACACCGGCGGTGTGGCTGTGCCTGTCCCTAAACAGTTCACTTTGACACTTAAACTCGGACTCTAAACCCAGAAAGTTATGAAAACATTCAAGACAAAATACATCCTCGCCGCAGCCGCTTTGCTCGGCCTGGCAGCCTGCAACAAATTCCTTGACACGACCCCTGACAACAGGGCGACCATCGATTCGGAGGAGAAGGTGATCTCGTTGCTCGGATCAGCGTATTCCGAGAATGACCACATCCTCGTCGCCGAGTTCTATTCCGACAATGTGGACAACTACGGTATCCAATACACTGGAACCAGCCGCTTCTTTGACTCCATCTACGAGTGGAGCGAGCTTGAGGAGTCCAACAATGAATCCACGGAACGGATCTGGGGATCCTACTATTCCGCCATCGCCTCCGCCAACCAGGCCATCATCGCCATTGACGATCTTGGCGGACCGGAGAGGTCAACGGCTATGAGTCAGGCGCTTGGAGAGGCCTACCTTTGCCGCGCCTATTCGCATTTCATTCTCGTGAATATGTTCTGCCTCCAGTACAACAAGCAGACCAGCTCCACGGATCTCGGTATTCCTTATATGACAAAGCCGGAGACCACACTCGCCCCTCAGTACGACAGAGGCAACGTGGCGGATGTCTATGCCAAGATAGAGGAGGATCTCGAGAAGGGACTCGCTCTTGTCGGAGACGACAACTACTCTGTGCCGAAGTACCATTTCAACAAGCTGGCCGCCTACGCTTTCGCCGCCCGTTTCTATCTTTTCTATGAGAAATACGATCAGGTGATCAAGTATGCCGACCTGTGCCTGGGATCTTCTCCGGCCACAATGCTCCGTGACTATGATGTTCTTGCCACAATGCCTAACGGCAGCCCTCAGCAACAGCCGACGACACTCCACTACATCGATCCTTCCGTCAATGCCAACCTTCTCCTCTTCACGGCCTTCTCTGTGATGGGACAGGCTTTCGGAGGTTACTACACATCGACAATGTACTCCCACGGAGCCTATCTGGCCAAGAATGAGGATTGCCAGGCCGTTCAGCCTTGGGGTAAAGAGGCTTACAAGGATGCTCCGGCGGTTTATGTCGGAAGTATGGACAGGGTGGTTTTCTGGAGATGCCCAAGAATATTCCAGTACACCGATCCTGTCGCCGGCATCGGTTTCCTCAGGACTGTCTATCCTGCTCTCAGCACCGATGAGTGTCTGCTGAACAGGGCTGAGGCCTACGTGCATCTCGGCGATTTCGACAAGGCTTGCGACGATCTCAACCTGTGGGTGCACAACTGCAACACGACCAAGGCTGATATGACACCGGCCTCTATCAAGGCCTTCTATGATGGAGTCGCTTATTGGGAGTGGAACAAATCCACTGTGAAGAAGCACATCAATCCTGTCTTCGGTTCTGTAACGGAAGGCTCTCAGGAAGAGGCTATGTACCAGTGCATCCTCGCCGCAAAGAGAGTCGAGTCCCTCGGTCTCGGACAGCGTTGGTTCGATGTGAAGCGTTTCGGAATCGAGATCCACCGCAGAAGTATGGATCTGAAAGGAAATCCTGACCAGCTTACAGACTCAATGCTTTTGGGTGACCCGCGCAGAGCGATGCAGCTCCCTGTCAGAGTCATCTCCGCCGGAGTCACACCTAACCCTCGTAGTAATTAAACGCCGCGTTTAGTAAACTTTGTATATGATGAAAAGATTAATATATTCCCTGGCCGCCGCTGTGGTAGTGACCGCCTTGGCTTCCTGTTCGGAAGACAAGCTGGATTCCCAGAGCGTCATCACTATTGACCAGTATCAAAAGAATGATTTTGACAAATGGCTGGAGGCGAACTATGTCTCACCTTATAACATTGAGTTCAAGTACAGGTATGAGAACATTGAGTCCGACCTCAACTATTACACGATTCCTGCCGAGTACGATTGCTCCGTACTTATGGCGCATCTGGTGAAATTCCTCTGCATCGACACCTACGACGAGGTCGGAGGCATCGATTTCACCCGTAAGTACTTCCCGAAGGAGTTTTTCCTTATCGGTGAGTGGCAGTACAAGAACAACGGAACCTACATCCTCGGTACGGCGGAGAGCGGAAAGAAGATTCTGCTTGCGGGAGTCAACTATCTGAAGACGTATCTTGGCTCTGCGTCAAGCCTTAACAGCCGCTACATAAAGACAATCCACCACGAGTTCACCCACATCCTCAATCAGACGAGGGACTATCCTGCCGGATTCCGCGAGGTGACGGGAACAACTTATGTGGCTGACAGCTGGAGTTCCTCCCCTTACAATTCAGGTTATCTCCAGAGAGGCTACATCTCCTCTTATGCCCAGCACTCCTCCGGAGAGGATTTCGCCGAGATGCTCTCTCTCTACATCATCAACGACGAGGCCTGGTGGGACAAACAGTTGGTTTCGGCCTCAGCTAACGATAGTGACGGCGCTGAGTTGCTGAAGACAAAACTTGATTATGTCCGCTCCTATATGAAAGACTCTTTCAACATCGACATCGATGTCCTCCGCTCGGCGATCCTTCGCCGTCAGGGCGAGGTCGTGTCCGGCAAGGTCGATCTGGAGGATTTGACTCTTAATTAATTCTATGAATATGAAGACGAATATTAAAATACTTTGCGCCGTGGCTTTTCTGGGACTGGCCTCACAATCCTGTCTCAAGAATCAGGAGGATTTGTTTGACAAGTCTCCTTCCGCCAGAATGGTTGAGTACCTTTCCGATGTACAAAAGATTCTTATGGAGCCTGAAAACGGCTGGGTGATGTACTATTTCCCGGACAAGTCTCAGATCTATGGAGGATTCACCTACACGCTTAAGTTCGATCAGGAGTCGGTCGAGGTCGGCTTTGAGCTTGCGACAGATGTCAAGGAAACCAAGACAAGCCTGTATCGCCTTGGCAGCGACACCGGCCCGATGCTGTCTTTCGACACTCAGAACCCGTATATTCATTACTTCGCCACACCTTCTTCGAAGAAGTATCAGGGAATGGGAGGAGATTTCGAGTTTATGATTCTTGAGGTTGACAAGGAACACGTGAGGATGATGGGCCGCCGCTCCGGAAACATTGTGGTGATGTACCCTCTCTCTGACAATTCTGCGACGTATTTCGATAAGTTGGAAGAGTCGATGGGCGATTTCGTGATTGAGGGAATGAAAGGCAACGTGGGCGGTGTCGAGACAACTGTCTCCATTGACAGAGATAACCGTCAGCTGACATTCGAGTTTGGCGAGGAGTCAACGTCCGAGGCATTCATCTATACCCTGGACGGACTCCGCCTCTACAAGCCTGTCACGATCGGAACATCGGAGTTCGACGATCTTGTCTTTGACGAACCTACTTTCAAAGTGACTCTGACCGGCACCGACGATGTGCTGGAGGGAGTGGTGCCTGACGGCTACAGAAGATTCTCTGAATATGCCGGGGACTATCTCTTCGTTTTCAACCGTGAGAATGAGGAGGATCAGGAATATGACACCCTGCCGGTCACCCTTGTTCCGGGAGAGGGAAACTCCACCTATCTGATGACAGGTCTGAACGACAATTACTCAATCACTTGGAATTATGACAGGTTCAAAGGGACTCTGACCTGGACTCACCAGACTCTGGGCATTATGGAGAACGGCGAGCAGGTCCGTCTGATTGCCGGAGACAGCAAGACGACTTCCTATCAGACCATCACGACCAAAGTCTTCGGTGAGACATCCTGGAATGGTGACGAGGCCAATCCTGTCTATTACATCAACGCTGCCTACACTTGGAGTACCACCCGTCATTCCAACGCTTTCCAACTTCGCCGCTACAGCGCGAAAGGCTCAAGCGTTGGCGTGGTCGCCGCAAATTCGGAGTGGCGCTTCCCCGGTGGCCTTGACAAATTGCCGTTTGTTTACGCACTTGTTAAAAAATAGAAAATGATGAAAAGATTATATTCATTCCTTGTGGCGCTTCTTCCCCTGGCTTCCCTGATCGGATGCGAAAGCGGGGAAGGTAACTATGAAACCGTCAAGACTATCAAGGTGAACTCGGCTGAGCTGACATTCCAGCCTTCCGGCGGCTCCGGTTCCGTTGTCGTCGAGGCCGACGGACAGATCACTGCGGTTTCCTCCCGTCCTTGGTGCTCTACCTCGGTGAACGGCAACACTGTCACAGTGACCGTCTCTGAATATGACGGCCTTGATAACCGTTACGCTGACATCATAATCACGTCTGGCAGCGGCTCGGCCAAGGTCACGGCGCATCAGTACGGATTGTATTTCCTGCTTCCAGAGGCTAAGGATTCCTATCACGTGGAAGACGTGAACGGATCGGTCGAAATTCCTCTTACACACAATAACTATGAGCCGGAGGCTGTCGCTGATGTTGACTGGCTTTCAGCTTCTTATGCTGGTGGAAACGTCATCATTAAGGCTGGGGACAACACGACCGGCGCCCTTAGGACAGGAAACATCACGATCGGCACTAAGAAAATCCGTATTGAGCAGTGGTCATTCGACAATGTCTTCGCCGGAGAGTACTATTGGGTCGGAACTACGACGTCTTCGGGTACAAAGGTTGACACGATGGCGGTTGACTTCAAGAATTATGATCCGAAAGCGGGAACTTTCGAGATGGATTTCAAGGATGCCGGTGTCTCCCTGACCACCCAATTCAATGAGAATGATCTCTCGTTCAAGGTCTCCGGAGGATTGTATTGTGGAGAAACGGTTTATAAGAACGAAACCGCCTACATCTACACCGTGGTGTATGCCGGTGGCTCTGTCAGTTGGTCCGCGAATTACTATGTCACTTTCACGCTTGCCCTTGACAAGACTACCGGAAAGTATCAGGCTCCTATGGAGGATGTCGGCACTTGGTCGGGCAAGACAATAAGCTCGGTTCAGTTTGAACTGTTCAAGTCCGAGGCTCTCGGCTCGGCCAACCGTTGGAGGGTCACTGCGGGCAAAAAACTTTATAATGTGACACTTTACAAGAAATAGATTATGACGGATCTCCCAAAACGTATCGGCAGCGCCCTGAATCTTGGAGCGCTTGTCCTGATCAGCTCGTTTTTCCAGCGTAATGAAGCGCTTCAGTATGTGCTGATAGCGGTGACGTTTGTCATCATTGTCGCTGTCGTGGTGTCTGCCTTGCGCGGACTCTCGCATAAGCGCTTCACGCTTTTGGAACTGCTCTCTCAGGACGGCAACGACTATGTCTCTTTAGGAATATGGCTGCTTGTCGCCAGCCTGACTTTCTATTTCGGTTACCGGACAGCCTGCTTTGTCGCTTTGGGGATATTCATCCTTCTGTCTGTCACCACCCTGCTTTGCGCTCTGCCCTCCCGCAGGAATCGGCGATAGGTGACCCTGCGATTGTCCGTGGCGGCTAATCGCCTGTGACTCAACTATATGTTATGCCCTACTCCCACCTGTTTCGGGTGGGAGTAGGTGTATTTTGCCCTATGATTATCAAGGGGTTGCCCGCCACGGGCTGTTTTGCCTGTGAGGTCTCATAGGGAAGGCTGTGGAAAGACTGGAGTGAATTTCAAGCATATTCAATCATTCTTGGGGATAAATTGCTAACTTTGCCAATTACTGAGCAAGCCGGTCGCTGAGCCTGCGGTCGCTGAGCCTGTGGTCACTGAGCCTGTCGAAGTGTCGAAGTGTTGAAGTGCCGAAGGGACTGGCTTGCGGAAATACGAAGAAGATTAAACATAACGCAATATGTACAGAACACACACGTGCGGGGAACTCCGCATCGAGAATGTCGGGCAGAAAGTGACCCTCGCCGGTTGGGTGCAGAGGTCAAGGAAGCTCGGCGGAATGACTTTCATTGACTTGCGTGACCGCTACGGCATCACGCAGCTTGTCCTTGAGGCCGACGCTGACGCCGCTCTGGTCGAGACCGCGACCTCTCTTGGCCGCGAGTATGTCATCCAGGCTGTCGGTGAGGTTGTCGAGCGTCAGAGTAAGAACCCTAAGATGGACACCGGTGACATCGAGATTAAGCTTGAGGCCATCAACATCCTCAACAAGTCCGTCACACCTCCGTTCACGATCGAGGACGAGAGCGACGGCGGCGAGGATCTCCGCGCCAAGTACCGCTATCTGGATCTGAGAAGGAATCCGCTTCAGAAGGCTTTGGCCCTCAGGCACAGACTTGCCCACGAGGTCCGCAACTACCTTGACGCTCACGGGTTTATGGAGATCGAGACTCCGTACCTGATCAAATCCACACCTGAGGGAGCCCGCGACTTCGTCGTTCCTTCCAGAATGAACCCTGGTCAGTTCTACGCCCTTCCTCAGTCTCCTCAGACCTTCAAGCAGCTGCTGATGGTGGCCGGTTACGACCGCTATTTCCAGATCGTGCGCTGCTTCCGTGACGAGGATCTGCGCGCCGACCGTCAGCCTGAGTTCACTCAGATCGACTGCGAGATGTCCTTCGTCGAGCAGGAGGATGTACTGAATATGTTCGAGGGGATGATGAGGACGATGTTCAAGAACGTCCTCGGAGTGGACATCCCTGACCCTATGCCAAGGATGAGCTGGTACGACGCGATGGACAAGTACGGCTCCGACAAGCCGGATGTCCGTTTCGGAATGACAATCCACGAGATTACCGGCAACGTGAAGGGCAAGGGCTTCTCTGTCCTTGAGGACGCTGCCTACGTCGGAGCCATAGCGGTTCCGGGAGGCGCTGAATATACCCGCAAGCAGATCGACGAGCTGACCGAATGGGTCAAGAGGCCTCAGGTAGGGGCCAAGGGCCTGATCTACATCAAGCTCAACGCAGACGGCTCTGTCAAGTCCTCCATCGACAAGTTCTACACTCAGGACGAGCTGAAGGCCATCGCCGCTGCTGTCGAGGCCAAGACCGGTGACATCGTTTTCGTGATGTCCGGTGACAACAAGCGCAAGGTTCAGACAATGCTGGGCGTGCTTCGTATCGAGATGGGCAACAGGCTGGGCCTGCGCGACCCTAAGGTATTCGCTCCACTGTGGATTGTTGACTTCCCGCTTCTTGAGTGGAGCGAGGAGGACGGCCGTTTCTACGCTATGCACCATCCGTTCACCGCTCCTAAGCCTGAGCAGATGGATCTGTTCTACAGTGACAAGAAGGAGGATCTGGAGAAGGTCTGCGCCAACGCCTACGACTTCGTGCTCAACGGCACCGAGCTTGGCGGCGGTTCGATCCGAATTCACGACGCGGAGGTTCAGAAGAGGATGTTCGAGGTTCTCGGCATCGGACCTGAGGAGGCCGAGTACAAGTTCGGCTTCATCATCCACGCCTTCCAGTACGGCGCTCCGCCTCACGGAGGTCTCGCCTTCGGATTCGACCGTGTCTGCACCCTGTTCGCCGGCAAGGAGTCCATCCGTGACTTCATCGCCTTCCCGAAGA
>CAYZKZ010000107.1:0-10140 GCA_964479325.1 uncultured Muribaculaceae bacterium | reverse complement strand
ATGTGCAACTTTTTCATTTATAAATATTTAGTTTTTTAATTCAACCAACGAGTATTCATAATATTTTGGTAATATGTTGGAGATTGGAACCAAGGCTCCGGTGTTCGCCGGGGTGGATGAGAATGGCAACGAGGTCTGCCTCAATGACTTCAAAGGAAAGAAACTTGTGCTTTATTTCTACCCGAAGGACAGCACGCCGGGATGCACGGCGGAGGCGTGTGACCTGAGGGACAACTACGAGAGATTCCTCTCGCTCGGATACGAGGTGCTTGGGGTCAGCAAGGACTCCCAGGCCTCACACCGCAAATTCATCGAGAAATACTCGCTTCCTTTTCACTTGATCAGTGATCCGGAGTGCGTTATTCTGAAGGCCTACGAGGCCTGGGGACTCAAGAAACTCTACGGGAAGGAGTCATTCGGGACTTTGCGCACAACGTACGTGATCAATGAGGACGGTGTCATCACCGACGCCATCGGGAAGGTCAACACCAAGGCGCACACTGGCCAGATTCTCGGCGAATAGGCCTATGGGTTCAGTGACGGCAAGTGGCCAACCTTCGGCCAGGCACCACGCCGTCATATTCAGAAATTGCCGGAAGAATCAGAGCGAGGAGGAGAAGCGTTTCGGCGAGACGCCGACGGCTTTTTTGAAGTACTTGCCGAAATCGGATTGGGAATTGAACGACAGCTCGTCGCTTATCTGGCCGATTGTCATCCGACCCTCCTGCAAAAGGATCTTGGCGTTGAGGATCGTGTATTCCTCGATCCATTTACCTGCTGACTTGCCGGTCGCCTCCTTGACGACCGTCGTAAGGTATTTCGCGCTCAGGCACAACTGGCTGGCGTAGAAGTCAAGCCCGCGTTCCTTTTTGCAATGCTCCTTTGCCAAGGACACGAACTGACGCGCGATCTGATCCTTGCGGCTCTGGACGGTCTGAGAATCAGTGCGTTCCTGTTTGTGAATATAGTAGCCAAGGCCATAGTTGTAAGCCTTGGTCAAGAGAGTTATCATCTCTATTCGATGAGGATTGTCCTCCTGACGGATTATCGCACGAATCATATCCTGGTACTGCTTCAAGGCTTCTATGTTCTTTGAGTCCAGCTCGATGAGAGGGCTTCCCTCGATAGAGGTGATGATGTCGAAACTGTTGTCCAGCTCAAGTCCGGCCACTATCTTTCTGGACATCAGCAGGAATATCCCTTTGAAGTCATCGCTGAATTTTATCCTCTCCACAATCATTGACGGCAGGATGATGAGACATCCGGTCTTGTTCGTCTTGTAGTCGATCAGATCGATCACGCACTCCAGACCTCCTTCGAGGATGATGGCGCAGGTCAACATATCAGACCTGAACGGACGGTCATAGCCACCCTTGTTGTACGGACTGTACATCAGGATGATGTCATCGCCGATCCTGTCATATTCACCTTTGTTGAGGATGTATTTGCTGATGTTTGTTACCACGGCGCTCTCCTATTAGTCGGATTATTGGGCAAATAGTCTTTATAATCTTGTTAATTAAGAATATATTCACAAAAATAAAGGATATTTTCCCTTTTTACAAATATATTAAGCACTACCTTCGCGTCAACAAAACAATTTCAGTTATGAAAACAATGAAATTCTATGCGGCCGTTTGCGCCGCGATGCTCGTCGGCTTGGCCGACGCTGGCGCTCAGGAGCCGGACTCCCTGCACCGAGTTGAAATAAAAATCGAGAACAGTGATTCGCTCAATGTCAAAGACACACTCAAAATGAAGAAACTTAAAACTGGTAAGATTGAGAAAGCCGTTGTGAATGGCTATCAAAAGGTTGAGGACACGACTGTGTCCGGTTACAATGCGGTTGAGAACTTTTTCGTGAAGGCCTACAAGAAGGTCGAGAACTGGTTCGTGGACACATTCTTGGAGGAGAAATAGTCCACTTTCCACGGCTTGGCCGCTTATAAAACGATCGTTTACCCGGAAGGATGGCCCGCAAGGTCATCCTTTTTCTATTCTTGCAACCGCTCCTTACATAATGTGTGACCGCACCCCTTATGGTAAAATTTCTCTGGACAGCGATGATGTTTGGTTGTAATATATTACTTTTGCAATGAATTGAGAAATACCATATTGAGATGGGTATGGAAGAACAGAAATACAATATACAAGGTCTTGATGAATATATTCGCCAGAGCGAGCCACAAAAGCGGGAGCGTGGCGAAGCGTGGCAAGCTGCTATCGGCTTGCAACAAGTCGATGGACTTACTCCATCTTCTTATCTTCTTGACACTGCTCGCCAGCATATAGATGGTGAGATAAGTATCAGTGAAGCGAAAAAATTAATCGACTCTTACTATGAATCAGCAAAGAACAGATGTGAAATAGAAGATGACAGAACCGAAGAAGCCGATAAGGTGTCCGCTCGTATAGCGGAGATACTGTCCGAAAAGACATTCAATTTTTCTCCCACGCAACTCACCTCCATCCATCGCCGCTTGTTTGAAGGCATTTATAAACTTGCCGGCAGGATCCGTGACTACAACATCACCAAAAAGGAGTGGGTTCTGAATGGAGACACAATATACTACGCTGATTATGGGACAATCAGCGAGACATTGGAATATGATATACGCACAGAACGAGAGTTTTCGTATGCTGGTCTGTCTATTGATGACGCCATTCGTCATCTAATGCGATTCTGCGCCAACTTGTGGCAGATACATCCATTCTGCGAGGGCAATACACGCACGACCGCGGTCTTTATGATCAAGTATTTGCACACTCTCGGCTTTAACGTAGCAAATGACGTTTTCGCACACAATTCCTGGTATTTCCGCAACGCCCTTGTGCGCGCGAATTATAGCAACCTTCAGAAAGGAATAACAGAAACGACAATCTATCTGGAGCGTTTCTTCCGGAATATGCTGTTAGGAGAAAAATATACCCTCCGCAATAGAGAATTGCATATAGACTGGGATAAGCCGGCTGAAGAGACAACGCCCATTCAAAGTGCAGATTCTGCACTAAACCTGCCGCCAAAGTGCAAATCTTGCACTTTGGAAGAGATTGCGGTTCTCCGAATTGTGCAAAACAATCAAAATGCTACCCAGAAAGAGATAGCCGCCGAGATAGGGAAATCCGAGCGTACCGTCAAAACCATTACCGTAACATTGCAGGAGAAAGGGATTCTCAGGCGTGTGGGAGGAAAACGTAATGGGAAATGGGAGATTATCAGTTAATATAACGAGGTATGGCAAAGACATACAAGGATGGTGGCGCCGCTTGGATTTGTGAGATTCCTTGCATAAGGGAGGTATAAGCAATGAACGCAGACAATAAAACCATACTGCTGCGACTACTTCAGCGGCACAAAGAATTGGGAATATCGAATCAGATAGACTACGACAAATTCTATCTCTACTCGATCATCACCCATTCCACGGCTATCGAGGGCAGCACAGTGACCGAAGTTGAAGCTCAGCTTCTGTTTGACGAGGGCATTACCGCAAAAGGTAAACCGATGGTTGAACAGTTGATGAACCTTGACCTGAAAAATGCCTACGAATACGGCAGGGAATGGATAAGACATCACGAATACATCACCACCGACACACTGATTACGCTTGCGTCCAAAGTTATGGCAAGAACAGGATCTGAATATAATTCATTAGGTGGTCATTTTGACGCCTCAAAAGGAGAATTGCGTAAACTGAATGTCACAGCCGGAGCAGGCGGTCGCTCGTATATGAACTGGACGAAAGTGCCTCAGAGGTTGGACGCATTCTGCCGTGAACTTAATGCCCGCCGTAAAGCGCTTGATGCCGGCGATGCCGCAGCCATATACGAGCTGAGTTTCCGGGCACATTACGAACTTGTGACCATTCACCCTTGGGCCGACGGGAATGGCAGAACAAGCCGTCTGCTGATGAACCTCCTGCAAATGGAATATGACGTGTTGCCGACAAAGGTATTAAAGGAGGATAAGGGTGAATATATTCAAGCCTTGATCGCCGCAAGAGAGAATGAGGACATAGAAATATTCCTTAATTATATGACCGAATTGCATTGCTCTCATCTGAGACACGACATCGAACAATATATTCAGTCGGCGGAAGTGGTCGATAAAACGGATTTGATTAAGAAAATGGTCGATAAATGGTCGATAAAGCCTTCGCACGCAGAGAAATTGGCCGATATTTTATTATTTGTGGGCGATAAAGGAGAAATGAAGACCGAAACCATTGTCAGAACTTTTGGCTTCTCCGAGACAACAGCAAAGCGTTATCTGCGTCAATTGACTGAATATGGTTATTTGGAAGTTCACGGAGGCAACAAGAACAGAACTTACTCTAAAAAAGATTAATCGCCATTTTTTGTCCTGCTTGACTTCTCCTGATTATAGGCTACCGGCAGGAAAGCGATTTGACAGCCAACAATTATGTCAGTTTTTACAATTGAATAAAAAAGCAGAAAGTGAGTGATTTCGAGAGATTCATAGTTGAGAACGAGGGGGCGGACACGGCGAGGCTGGTGATGTCTTGCAGGGCGTGGCCGGTGCCGGGGGATCCGGTGCTGGAGGGATTGGACGCCAAATCACTGGCGGTCAACACGATCGAAGCCCGCAGGAAACTCAGGAAGAAGATTCCGGAGTGGGCGGCGGAGACGGGGCTGGTTTATCCCACTACGCTTTGTGCGGAACAGTGTAGCTCTTCGGACACGGCGAGGTACAAGGCCTCAATCGCCAGAAGAGTTATTTATGAATATGCTGGGGCGGGCGCTTCGACAGGCTCAGCGACCGAAGCGGGGCCAACGGACAGAGACAGGGCTGACTCAGCGACCGGAGCGGGGTCAACGGACAGAAACAGGGCTGACTCAGCGACCGGAATGGAGTCAGCAGTCAGAGATGGAGCAGGCTCAGAGACCGATGAAAAAGAGAATTGTTCTGCGGATGCCCGCGCGACGGTCACTGAGCTTGTCGAAGTGACTAGTGAGGATGGCGCTTCGACAGGCTCAGCGACCAGAGAAGTGAATGCAAAAGCGGCCGAGAAGCGGGGGCGGATTGCGGATCTGACGGGCGGACTCGGGGTGGATGCCTGGGCGTTCAGCGAGGTGGCGGAGCAAGTGCTTTACAATGAGATGAATCCGGGACTGGCAGCTGCGGCGAGGCATAATTTCAAGGTTCTTGGAGCGAACAACATCATTGTCAAAAACTTTGAAGCCACGCCGGCAACAATAGTGGACATTCTCAGCGGCTTCAGGCCCGACATTATATTCCTTGATCCGGCTCGGCGGGACTCCGCCGGAAAAAAGGTCTTCCTTTTGGAGGACTGCTCACCGGACGTGCTGAAGATGCTGCCGGAACTGTTCGAAATCAGCCGCTTCGTCCTGCTCAAAATCTCCCCTATGGCAGACATCACTATGGCCGTGGAAAGGCTGGACAGGACTTACGAAGCCTATCTCGAAAACACATCCGGCGATGGTTGGAACGGACAATGGGTCAGAGAGATCCACATCGTCGCCAGCGGAGGAGAATGCAAGGAACTGCTCATCCTGTTGGACCGGGAATGGACGGGAGGATATTCATTGATATGCCGCGAAGACGGCAAGACTCTGACTTTCAAACAGGAAGAGATCACAAATGTGAAAGCGGCCTACCCCGACTCCACATTCGCCCGGATAATCTTCGAGCCGGGAAAATCCCTTACCAAAGCGGGAGTCTTCAATGCACTGTGCGAAAGGTTCGGACTCACGAAATTAGCGAGATTCACACACCTCTACACAATCAGCGATCCTTTGTCTGACCGTGAGTTACAAGAAATAATCAAAAACCTCAAGGACTTCGGAAAAATCTATCCCGTCAAAGAAATCCTACCGCTGAACAAAGCCACGATGAAGGATGTCGGCAAACGCTACCCACATTCGGAGGTCACGGCCAAGAATATTCCGATGACCAGCGACGAGCTTCGCAAGCGCCTGAAAGTCTCCTCCGGCGATGACGCCCACATCTTCGGAGCCAGAATCGAGACACCCTATAATGAAGGCAATTACCTGATAGTAACAAAGATAAATCCTTAGAAAGAATATGAGAAAAACTATCGCCATAATCACGACCCTGTTGGTCTGCGCCATCTCCTACGCCCAAAAGGACAGCGCCGAGTTCCGTGTGAAGTCATTCCGGAGGCTCGAATGGGACCTTGACGCACAAGTCACCCATCCAAAAATGGATCAGAACAACAAGAAAGCAGCGCTGATCAAAGTGGTTACCGCCGAGCCGGACTTCGACTTCGATGTCGGCATTATGGGAGTCGTGGAAGTCAAACACGAGACCGGAGAGTTCTGGGTGTATGTTCCCGAACACATCAAGGGTATCACAATCAGGCATCCGAAATTCGGAATCATCAGAAACTACACTTTCGACATCCCGATCGAGTCCGCGTCGGTCTATGAACTAACCCTCGTGACACCTAAGAAGGAGCCGGAAAGAACCGTTATCGTCAGGGACTCAATCGTGTACGTCACACTGCCTGTCGAGGAAAAGAAGGCCACAAAGACACGCAAATCCTACGACATAAACATCCTGCAATTCTTCGAATGTCCAATCAACGAAGGCATAATGTCCTTTGGATTGATTTCGGCTATCAATGGCCGGAAATTCGGTCTGATGGCCAAATTCGGCTACTATGGAAATGACGCCTACACCAAACTAAACGCCACAATAGGCGGCACTCTGAAATGCGGTAACAAAGTAAGACTCTGCGCCGGAGCAGGTTACGGCGCTGAAAGCGACAAAGGTAGTTATTCCCCTGATGACATCCTGGCAAACGGCATTGAGGTCAACACCGGAGCGATCTTCAACTTTGGAATGTTCTCGCTTTACACCGGAGTGTCCACCATCCAGTTCAAACATTATTACGGCAGCATAGGAATCGGAATCCGATTCAGGACGCGTGGCGGCGGCAAAAAATAAGCGACATCAATCCAATCAAAGGATTCCCCGGATGAAGTCGTTGATGTCGGCGGCAGGAATACCAAGGGTTTTGAATATGTCGGCGTAGTTCCCGCAGCCAAGCAGTTCGCGGACTTTGCCCGAACCATACTGATTCAATGAATATTCCACTATGGCGGCTCCGATCAGGCCTTCCAAAGGCACAACGGCGGCGTTTATGCCGTTTTTACCTGCGACAGGGATGGAGAGGTCATAGAAATTGTCGTCATCCGAAAGGTCGAGTTCCCTCTTTCCGGCGAGAAAGTGGCGCAAGGAGGCCTTGACATCCGCATACGCCAGTTCCATATAGCCGCCATAGTACGTGGCGACGCCATCCTGAATGATCGGCAACGCTTTAGGCCACTCCGAGCGCAACAGCAGCAGAGCGACATCACGCCTATCGTCAAAATAGTTCGAAAGGACTATGTCCTTGCCGAAAATCCGTCCGTAGAAGGCTCTGTCTGAGACCTTTCCGGAAGCGGAGTTCATAAGCGGGTTGGAGTAGGCGTTGAACAGCACCCCGGACAGACGTTCGCACTGATCCACGGTCTGGGCTGTGACATAACGAATAGTCCCGTGGAACGAGGGGGCATATTCATTGATGAATCTACTGACGAAGAAGGACATCTCCGATGCGGTGCGTTTGGGCAATTCGCAACCGGCGGAGCAATGATACTCAATGCCTTTGAAGCGGGATTTCGTCACCGCAGGCATCTCTGCGTCCAAAAAGTTGCGGAGCCTGAATGGGTTGGCCTTGCCGCCTTGGCCTGAAGCCACAGCCTCGGCCCGCACGCGGAAGACGGTCTCCACCCAGTCGGAATATTCCTCGCCAGGGAGTTTGCTGAACGTAGCCACGGTCAGTTCATAGATTCCGTCGCCGACTTTCCGGACATCGAGGATACGGTTCTCCCGGAAGGAGGCGTAGAGCAGATTCCCGTCATCGAATTCCTGGAGATAGTCCGGTGAGCCGTCAACCCAATAAGCACGTCTGCGCGCCTCATCCACAGAGGAAGAGGTGAATGACTCCACATAGCCTTTCCAGAGTTCAGCCACCATTCTGACCGAGTCCTTCTCGGCCTTGGACATACACTCCAGATCGATCTTGTAGGGACGTAGCCCAGGGATCTGGGCGCTACGGGTCACCTCCTGGGCAGTACTGAGGGACTGGAGAGCCAACGTCAAGGTGACCGCGGCTATTATCTTTCGGAAGGATGCTTTCATACTTAATGATTTTTCTGTGCGGCTGTTTGGTGATTCAATACCTCGACACCTCGACAAGCTCGGTGACTACAAATCCGGCACCTCGACAAGCTCGGTGACCGCTGGATTGGTGTCCGTAGGCTCAGCGACAACGCTCGGTCACTGAGCCTGTCGAAGTGCCGAGCCTAAAAAAAACAACCTTATTATTCCCCTTTAAGGTATTTCAGCCAGAAGGCGTGATTGGCCTCAGAGAAATGCCTTCCCTGATAGCCACGGTAGCCGTGCATACCGTCCGGGTAGATCATCAGTTCGAACTTCTTTCCTGCCTTCTGGAGAGCGTCAACCAACTGGAGAGTACTCTGGAAATGCACGTTGTCGTCGCCTGTTCCGTGAGTGATCTTGAGCATCACAGACCCGTCGTAGTTCGCCTCTGTGACAGGATAATTGGCGGCGCTGGAGATGGCCTTCGTGCTGGCGTAACCCTCCGGATTATTGGCCGGAGTGTCCATAAACCTTTCCGTGTAGTGAGTGTCGTAAAGCGCCCAGTCATAGACACCTCCGCCAGCGATTCCGTAGTGGAAAGCGTCCGGATGGTTCATCACTAAAAGCGCCGTCATCGTGCCGCCGAAAGAGAAGCCCTCGACACCGATCTTGTCGCCCTGAACGTAAGGGAGCGCCTTGAGATACTCGGCCCACTCCACGAAATCCAGAACCTCACGCTCGTCCAGCCGCCTGTAGATGTAGTCCAGACCGGCACGGCCGTTATGTCCGGAAGCCCGGCAGTCAGCAACGACCTCGATGATTCCGTTCTCGGCGTACCATTTGTAAGCTGACGGGCCGCGGAAACGGTCGTTCACCTGAGGAGAGTCCGGACCGCCGTAGATGTCAACGTGGACAGGATATTTCTTTGAGGCATCGAAATCCTTAGGATAGACAATCATCGCCGGAAGAGTCAGTCCGTCCGAAGTCGTCATCGTAATATGCTCTGGAAGAGCGTAGTTAGCGGCGTCAAAGCTTTCACCGGCCGCGTCAGCCACCTTGAATGACTTGGACGGCTTCTTGAGATCATAGATCCAAACCTGCGCCGGAGTCTTAGAATTGCTCTCGGACGCGACGGCGTACCTTCTGTCTGGAGAAACCTTGACGGAAGCCACATCCCTGAGCGGATCGGAGATGTTCCTTACCACCCCCTTGCGGACTGAATAGAATCCCGAACGGACGCGGGAGTCACGCTCCGCAGTGAAGAAAACCTCCGCCGACGCACCGTCAAACGACTTGGAGACCTTTCCCTCTTCCACATCCACCAGCGACATCCTCCAATTCTCGCCGTCGGTCAGACGCTTCAGCACATTTCCATCGTAGGAAAGGTAATATATTTGCTGCCAACCGGTTTCGAACGACCTTACCATATATATTCCTTCTTTGCCGAACAGCATTCCCTCGATCCAGTCCAACCAGGTCTTGTAGGTCTCGTGGTAGATGTGCCTCTTTGAACCGTCGGACGGAGAGACGGCGAAAAGGTCGAGGGTGTTCTGCGTCCTCGGCTCTCTCTGGATGTAGAAGGCCTTGCTGTCAGCGCCCCAGAACGGAGTACCGAAATACTGGTCGTCGTTCTCATCGAAGTCGGCCCAAGCGGTTTCCCCATTCTGAACATCCACGATTCCAATCCTCACCTTAGGGTTGTTGTCGCCGCATTTCGGGTAGCGCGTCATCCTGACCGAACCACCAGTCGGCGACACCCCCTGCAACGCCACCGCGGCACCGGCGTTCTGTGAATATGCCAACCCCATCCCGGAGCGGTCAGCGTCCTCGGCAAACGGAGAATAGATCGGGAAGACCGGAACCTCCGAATTGTCAAAGCGATAGAATCCTATCTTCCTCGAGTCGGGCGACCACCAGAAAGCCCGGTAGCGGGACGGTCTGCCGAAAATCTCCTCGTAATAGACCCAAGAGGCGTAACCGTTAAGAAT
>CAYZKZ010000106.1:0-10629 GCA_964479325.1 uncultured Muribaculaceae bacterium | reverse complement strand
ACGGTCCTGGTGTTGTTGTCGGTCGCTGTCTCGACGAGATAGGCGATTCCGTGAGGGCCATAACCCTCGAAAACAACCTCCTTGAAGTCTCCCTGGCTCTTCTCGGTCGCCCTCTTGATGGCCTTCTCGACATTGTCCTTAGGCATATTCTCGCTCCTGGCCTCGGCCAAAAGCGCCCTGAGCCTGGAGTTGCCGGTGACATCCGGTCCACCCTGCTTTACAGCGATGGTGATTTCCTTGCCGATCTTGGTGAAGGTTTTGGCCATATGGCCCCACCTTTTGAGTTTCCTCTCCTTTCTGAATTCAAACGCTCTTCCCATATTCCTTATTTGGTCTGGTTCTCGATGCGGGTGATGTACTTGTCAATGTCGCTGCCTTCCGGTGAGTTGGCGTACTGGTCCTTGATCTTCTTGTAGAATGTGAGGGCCTTGGCGTTGTCTCCGAGCTCCTCGCAGGTGACTCCGGCCTTAAGAAGATAGGTGGCGGCGAAGATGTTGTCAGCCTCAGCGGCGGCCTTCTCGAAGTAACCGAGAGCATCGCTGTATTTCTCAAGACCCACGTAGGCGTCGCCGATGCAGGCCTTTGCCCTTGCGGAGAGAATCGCGTCCTTTCCGTTGTACTTCTTGAGGAAGTCGATGGCCTCCTGATAGTTTCCGAGCCTGAGGTCGCAGATTCCGGCGTAGAGATAGACATCCTTGCCTCCCTTCGCTCCGAAGTCTTCGATGAGCTGCTTGAAGCCGAGGACGTTGCCGTCACCGTTGAGGGCAAGCTCGAACTCCCCGTTGCGGAAGTTTGACTCCGCGGCTACCATCTGAGAGGCGGCCTCCTCGCCCTTAGGCTGGATGTAGAACTTCTGGTAGGCCAACAATGCGGCGGCCACAACCACGAGGGCAGCCAAAATGCCGTAGATTGTCTTTTTGTTCTCACGGAAGAACAAGTCGGTCTTGGACACGGTCTCGATGACCTTCTCCTCGCGTTCCTGCTCTTTCTCCTTTAAAATTGCGTCTTGCTTTGCCATTGCTATAAATAATTTTTGTAATTATCGGATAATAGTCCGCAAAATTATGAAAAAATGTTTAATCCTGCAATATCGACATTTATGCTTATGTAAGTAATCCTTGAATAATAATTGGTAATACTGCCAAACCATTACCAACTTATTTTTAACGCTTACTCAAGAAAGTCAGACGGAAGCGCCGTTCAAAAATATTCGGGAATTTTCATAAGATTCTAAGCAGATTCTGATTATATTTGCCATTCATTCAGAACGAAGATCCGATGCCGGCCTTAAAGAAGATAGTCATACAGAATTTCAGGAACATCGCGTTTCAGGAGCTATCATTCTCTCCCAACGTCAATTGCATCTCAGGCAACAACGGGGAAGGGAAGACTAACCTGATGGACGCGGTCTGGTATCTTTCGATGACCAAGAGCGCCTTCGCTCCGTCTGACAGGTTCAACTTCCGTCACGGAACGGCGAACTTCGCCATCTCGGGGACTTATGCGATGAATATCGGGCCTGACGCCAGGTTCTCGGTCCAGGTCGAGGCCGACGGCGAGAAAAAGGTGCGGAGGGACGACAAGGTATATTCAAAAATCTCGGAGCACATCGGTGTTCTGCCGATTGTGATGGTCTCACCGTCAGACACTTCCCTCGTCAGCGAGAGCGGCGAGGACCGGCGGCGATTCGTCAATTCGGTGCTGTCCCAGGTGGACAAGGAATATCTTGCCGCGGTCCAGCAGTATAACCGCCTCCTTTTCCAGCGCAACAAGATGCTCAAGGACGGAGTCTTCGACGAGTCGCTTCTCGATGTCTTCGACGAAAGGATGAATGAATATGCCGGAGCGATCCATCGTCGGCGCGACGCCTTTGTCAAGGATCTTCTTCCGTTGGTGGCTGAACACTACGCCACCCTTTCAGGTGGCCGCGAGACCGTCTCTATCGACTACCGGTCGGATCTGCGGAAAGGCTCTCTTGTGGAATTGCTGAAGGCTTCGAGGGAGAAGGACAGAATATTCAAATACACAACGGCGGGGATTCAGAGGGATGATTTTCTGTTTGAGATGAATGGCTTTCCGATCCGTCGCTGCGGCTCGCAGGGGCAGCAGAAGTCGTTCCTTGTCTCGCTGAAGTTCGCTCAGTACGAGTTGATGAAGCGATCCTACGGCTTCCCTCCGATTCTGCTGCTGGATGACGTGTTCGACAAGTTGGATATGGGGAGGATCTCCAATCTGTTAGGTATGGTCGCCGGGAGTGACTTCGGACAGATCTTCATAACCGACAGCAACAAGGTGCGTATGTCCGGGATTGTTGACGGCCTGACAGCGGACAGGGCTTATTTCGAGGCGGTCGGCGGAGAGTTCAGGGAGATTTAGGATGGCCGGGTTCGAGAAGATAAAAGGGACTCCTCGCAAGGAGGCGTTGGGAATGGAGCGGCTCATCCCGATGTACATCAGGGCTCTGAAGCTTAGCGCCGGTCTCAACACCCAGAGGGTTTTCGCCGCTTGGGACGCTGTCTCCGGCGTCTCAGGTCAGACATTGAGAAAGTTCTACCGGGACGGGAAACTCTATGTGACGATCTCGTCCTCGATGCTGAGGAGTCATCTTGAGTTCCAGAAGCCCGCCTTGATACAGGCTATGAACCGCTTTTTGGCGCAGGATGAGCTTTTTGTCAAGGACTATGACAAGGTCGGGTTTGTCAAGGACTTGATTCTTAAATGATATGATGTTTGTTCCTGCGCTTTTGCTTGGCGCTGGTGTTAGTTTGATACCGATTTCGTTTTTGCTATGGACAAAGTTATAAGAGTCATTATCGACAAGGCTATTCCGTTCATCGAAGGTGTGCTTGAACCCTACACCGAGGTACGTTATCTGGATGGAAGGTCGATTTCCCGTGAGGATGCGATGAGCGCCGACGCCCTGATCATCAGGACGAGGACGAAGTGCGACGCCGCTCTGCTGGAGGGCACTCCTGTCCGTTTCATCGCCACCGCCACAATCGGGATGGATCACATTGACTTGCCGTACTGCAATGAGAGGGGGATAGTGGTGAGGAACTCGGCCGGATGCAATGCCGGAGGAGTGATGAACTATGTATTCTCCGCTCTTTACGGTGTCGCCGCCAGAAAGGCCATCAGGCTGGAGGGTGACAAGCTCGGAATCATCGGTGTCGGCAATGTCGGCCGCCGCGTCGATTCCGTCGCAGGTTCGCTTGGATTCAAGGTTCTGAAGAATGACCCACCCCGTATGGCCGAGGAGGGTAACGAGGGATTCTGTCCTTTGGACTACCTTCTGTCCAACGCCGACATCGTGACGATGCACGTGCCGCTCAACGAGACGACCAGAGGTATGGCCGGAGATGAGTTTTTCGGGATGATGAAGCCGGGAACCATCTTCATCAACGCCTCCCGCGGCGAGGTCGTGGAAGAGGCCGCCCTGAAGAGGGCGATTCCTAAGCTTGGCCCTGTGATCATCGACACGTGGAACAACGAGCCGGACATCGACCGCGAGCTCTTGGATATGGTTGACATCGCCACTCCTCACATCGCCGGTTATTCCTATCAGGGCAAGCAGAACGGAACCAAGATGGCAGTCCGCGCCTTCGCCCGTTTCTTCGGTGTCGAGCCGTTGTACGATTTCTTCCCGCGGACCGAGATCATCGACCTTGAGTCGATCCGTCTTGACCTCAAAGGCAAGTCTCAGGGCGAGGTGGCCTCTGTTCTCCAGTACAACTACCCGATCTTCACCGATGACTTTATGTTCCGTATGGCTCCCGAGAACTTCGAGTCCCTCCGCTCCAACTACCAGTACCGCCGCGAGTTCTACATCTTCTGATCGGGGGCTTTTTCTGTTTTGCAAAACACATTCAGGTCAATCAGCCTCAGGCCGTGGTAGAATTGGTTTGTGACTGAATATCCAATTGATTCCGTTCCGACATTTTCATCCCGGATTGCCTTTGGGTGTGTTCTTTGGCACATTAGGCTGAACGTGTTTTGCAAAATCAGTATCTTGGAATATGAAATATTCATAGCAAACATTTTGATTCATATTGAAGCAATTTATTTTTGGTCAGGCGGTATTGATAAAAAACAGAAAAATGTTCGGGATGTTTTTTATCAATCATTGCGCTTTTGGAAAGTATGGTTTATGTTTGCGGCAAGCCTTTTAGAAACTGTTAATCGGCTTCTTGGAATGCAGAACATTAATCAGTTGTGTTATGAATTACGATGGACAAGACGCAAATTCCAAATGTCGCCGCAAAACGGCTGATTCGCGTCAAATTATAAATTACAATGTGCTTCAACAGAATTCCGGAACTGAAGGTGATGGAAAGGAATATTCTGGCAGGGGATGGATTGACAGGCCTGTTGACGGCTATGCCCACATCTATTCAGACGGCACCAATGTAAGCGTCCTTTTCCAGTCCAGAGAGGACTTTATCTTCGGGATGAATCTTATCGTCGTGACTGCATACCAATGCTCTGTCGAGATTCTTACCGTGCAGGTTATGGAGACTCATTTCCATCTTATCGCCAAGGGAAGCCCTCGTGATTCTGACAGATTCGCCCGCTCTATTGCAATCAAATTGGAATCTTACCTGACCAGAACGGGAAGACGCTTTGCAGTGAAGGGGCATATTCGTGTGAACAACGATCCGATAGCCAAGGAGAACGAGTTGAAGACAAAGTTTATGTACGTCTATCGGAATGCCATAAGTGCTGGATACCCGTTCGCACCCTGGAAATATGAATGGGGGCCTGGCGACATCTATTTCGTTGACCATAACCACATTATGATGCTCGGTCGGAAAATCGGGGAATATCCTGTCTTGACACGGCGGGCTATGTTCCATACAGCGACAAAGTTGCCTGAGGACTGGCGCTGCAACAAGGATGGAATGCTGATTCCGCACTGTTACATTGATTGGAAAGCGGTCGAGAATCTGTTTAAAAGCCCGAGGACCTTTCTGGCTTTTCTGAGCCAGAAGAAGGATGTCGAGGCCGCGTTGGATCGTGAATGTTCAGTCAGTGCTGTCCACAGAGCGTCTGAGACGGAACTAAGGAGAGAAGCCAAATCAATGTGTGGGAATTTATGGGGATTACCTACTGTCTCCAAAGCAAGTGTCGAGCAGCGTATGGCTGTCGCGCAGAAACTGTGGAGCGACAGGCGGACATATTCATTGTCAGTCCTTAGCAGGGTGACGATGTTGGATAAGGCTGTGCTTGAGTCAGTCTTTGGGAAATGATGATGGCACTCCGGCGCGGGACTTTTGATTAGGTAATGCTTTTTAACGACACTCCGTCATTCTAAATTCGTGCTGCTGAATTTCTTGCAGTCACCTAATACACTTTTTACAAAACACGTTCAGCCTAAAGATCCTTTGGATACACTCCGTGGCACTTTAGGCTGAATATGTAGGTGTTTTGTCTGGTATCAATTCAGCATCATAGCTCTCTGACAGCTGTCTGAGGCAATCAGCCCTGCACGTGTTTTGTAAAAAAGTTTAGCCGTTCACTTCGACAGGCTCAGTGACCGGGTCGAAGTGTGGTCACTGTGGTTCGACGGACTCACCAACCGGTCGAAGTGCGGTCACTGTGGTTCGACGGGCTCACCAACCGGTCGAAGTGTGGTCACTGTGGTTCGACGGACTCACCAACCGGCCGAAGTGTGGTCACTGTGGTTCGACGGACTCACCAACCGGCCGAAGTGCGGTCACTGAGCTTGTCGAAGTGCCGCTGTTAAGTCATTTTTCGAAGTGGAGGTCTTCGGCTTTCAGTCCGGATGCGTTGAAGACTTTTGAGTAGGCTGTCTTCGAGGCTGTCTCGTTGAGGATGTCGCGGAAGGCTCCGGGGATTTTGGCAAGAACCTTTGTGCGGATCTCTTCCGGAACACCGCCGTAGTAGGCTTCGGCGATGCCGCCAGTGATGCAGGCGAGGGTGTCGCTGTCACCACCGATCGACACGGCCTTACGGATGGCGTCCTCGAAATCGGTTGACTCCAGGAAGACTGCGATGGCTTGCGGCACTGTACCCTGGCAGCTTGAGAACCAGTGGTAAGTCTTGTTCAGGCTCTCGTAGGTCATCTCCAAATTGTAGCCGTAACGTTTCGTGATGTAATCCTTAATCTCCTCCTTGC
Organism: uncultured Muribaculaceae bacterium; assembly: GCA_964479325.1. GTDB lineage: Bacteria > Bacteroidota > Bacteroidia > Bacteroidales > UBA932 > Cryptobacteroides. The sequence continues at coordinate 4,493 of CAYZKZ010000106.1, read as the reverse complement.
TTTTCCCGTTACGGGCCATCCAGATGGCCGCCGCGGTGGCCTGCGCCCCCTTGATCCCTTCCGGATGGTTGTGCGTGATCACCGCTGACAGTTCCGCCGCCCTTTCCGTCTCCTCGATTGTGTCGAAGAACCACCCGCAGGCGGAGACACGCATCGCGGAGCCGTTGCCCCACGAACCGTAAGGGTGTCTGCCCGTCTCCGACTTGTACGGCAAATGTCCGGTACTCTCATCGAATGGCCTGAGGGTCTCAGGGGCGAACAGCCAGGCTTTGAACGCTCCACCGTACCCTCCTTTCGGGCAAGGAAAGTCTTCTCCGAATCCGACTAACTTTTCCTCCAGTTTCACCAGACTGTGATCCGGGTCGTCCAGCAGCCATCTGGCCACGGCCATAGTCATAATGGAATCGTCGGTGTAGTTGCTGTTATCTCTGAATAGGTCAAAATTGTAATCCTTTGTGTTCCTGAACTCATAGACGCTGCCTATGGTGTCTCCTGCTATCGCTCCTAACATATTCCTGAATATTTTGATGTTTTTTGATTGTACGTCGCAAAGCTCACCGCTTTTGTGTGTAAACTTTACGCAAAGATATGCGATTATTTTCATATTCGCAATACCTTTGCGTAAAATTTACATAAAATATGTTGTGCTGTGCCAAACCGGCACTTCGACAGGCTCACCAACAGGTCGAAGTGCCGCACGAAATTCACTCTTCCGTTTCGATTTCTTTGGCTTTCAGCCATTTGGTGTCGATCTCGCCGGAGCCTTTCTTGGAGATGCTGACGGATTCTGCCTTGCCGGATAGCATAGTGTCGCCGGAACCGATTGAGGCCACGGACAACTTGTTGACATTGATGTCTTTGAATTCGCTGTCCGAGGATCCGGCTTTGATGATCATCAGCTCTTCCGCTTTGATGCGTCTGAAGTCGTGGTCGCCGCTTCCGGCACCGCTTACCATCAGTAATCCGGACAAATCCAGATCGTATGCCTTGATGTTTCCAGATCCTGCGCCTACCAACATAAGAGTGTCTCCGGAATATTCGCTGATGGTTATGTTACCTGAACCCGCTCTCGCTATCGTTTTCACGCTTGGCGCATAGACCCAAGCCTGAACAGGCCCCGTGGTTGACTTGCTGTAGTTGACTCCTATCTTCAGCATCCCGTCGTCGTTCTTGACAAAGACAGAGTCCACGGTCTCGGGATAGGCCACGATCTTGACCTTGTACTCACCATCGGTCTGGATGAAGATCAGGTCGTCCAGGGATTTTTCCTGTGAGATTGATTGAAACTCACCGACATTGAAGGTCACTGTGTCTATTTTCGTGCTTCCGCTAAGTTTGTAGTTCAGATTATTCTTGAACTGAGCCTTCTGCCTCTCATTTAATCTGAAGTAGCAGGATGACAGTCCCGTCGCCATAACAATCAGCGCCGCCGCTGTCAGGATATTCTTAATCGCTTTCATAATATTCATAAATTCAGTTGTTTTTGCTTGTCAACAATTCTTTTGGGTCGAGGCCGAGAAGTTCCATCTTCTTGATGACGGCCGGGAGTTCCACTTCAAGAAACTCCTTTCTGTCATTCTCCAGCACGATGTCTCTTGCGTTTCCGCTGATGAAGTACCCGATGCCCCTTTTGTTGTAGATTACGCCGTCGTTGGTGAGTTTCTCGTAGGTGCGCATCACCGTGTTCGGATTGACCCCGATAGATGCCCCGTATTCCCTGACGGACGGAATCCTGTCGTCTGTCTTCAGTTCTCCGGAAAGGATTCTTTCACAGATTATGTCGCTGATCTGTAGGTAGATCGCTTTGTTCGAATTAAACTCCATAGTCAAAGACCATTAATGCTGTATTCTCTTGATCCTGAACCAGGACGCTGTCTCACAGGCCGCCACAATCAGGAACAGACATAAGTTGACGAATCCGTTCACCCACAGGTCGATGTAGTCGGCGTGCCTCTGAGCCCATTCACTCATCCATTCGCCGATGCAATCCAGATCAGCGTTGGAGATGAATATGCCAAAAGCGAACGAACCCAACATACTTAGGGCGAAGAGTACCAGAGCCGTCCCCACTGTCTTCCATTTCTTGAATATCAAGCCGCCAAGCAGGAATATGCTTGCGTATTCAATGATGTTCGCCGCTAAGATCCAGAATCCGTTGGCAGGAAGGATGAGGTCGGAGGTGTTTGTGACATCGTTGATTCTGAACGAGAAGATCGAGTCACCGCAGGTTTTGTCAAACAGGCAGACGACCGCGTCACTGAGAAGGTAGGCGATGATGAAGATAATAGGGATGACAACCAATGTCATCAGCGTCATAGAGACGAATTTCTCCAGTCGCGAGGCCGGAAGCATCAGCCATTCCGAACCCTTGGCCTTGTCTGTGATCTCGCCGTACGCTCTGGACGGGTACAACATCACGAATATGATGGTGATGCCGGCGAAGACTCCAAGCCTTGCTCCTATCGACGGGCCTTCGATCGTCGTTCCAGTGAGTAATCTTATCAGATTCTCGTTGAAAATCGTGCCGAAGACTATGTAGATCATATAGAATATGATCGGAAACAGTCCGAAGATCAGCATCAACATACCGATGTTCTTCTGTTGTTTTTTCAGGTCGTGGACGAAATATTTCCCGAACCTGCTGAAGTTGAAATTATCGCTCATATTCATTCCTCCTTATTTTTCGCCGAACATTCCTTTGATGATCTCCTTGTTTTTGTGAACCGCGTTGAAGAGCGCCTCGATGTTGATCTTGCTGTCCTCTCCGGTTGTGTTGGGATAGACCTGAATGAAGCCTCCCGGAAGCTGCTCGCTGTAGAGTGACTCAGGGTGGAGCTGAGTGCCGTAGTCAAAGAACAGGCGGCCGGTGATCTCCTCGACCGAGGCGTTAAGCAGAACATCCTGACGGTCAAGGATTATGATCGGGTCAATGATGTTCTCAAGATCCCTTACCTGATGGGTTGAGATCACGATTGTCGAGTCCTCGGAGGTGTATTTCATTATGGCGCTCCTGAACTGGGTCTTGGACGGGATGTCCAGTCCGTTGGTCGGCTCGTCCATAAAGATGTACTTGCATCCGCAGGCAAGCGCGAACGAGATGTAGGCCTTTTTCAATTGACCGGCCGACATCTGGTTCATCTTCTTCGCCGGATCGTTCTCGAAGTCCTTCATTATCTCTAAGAACTTTGAGTGGTCGTAGTTCGGCCAGAACTGTCCTCTGTCAAGGGCGAATCTCTCTGCGGTGGTGGCTATCGGAAGCACCTCGTCAGGGAGGTAGTACTGGTTCCGAAGCAGGGACGGTCTTCTGTCGTAAGGGTTCTCCCCGTCGGTGACGATGCTGCCGGAGTCGGTTTTCTTCAATCCGCACAGAAGTGTCAGCAGGGTAGTCTTGCCGACTCCGTTCTCACCGAGAAGTCCGTAGATGCGGCCTTCTTCAAGGGTGGTTGTTATGCTTTTCAGAACAGGTGTCTTTCCGTAGCTGAAAGCGATGTCTTTAATTTCTATCATAACTTGTTAGTGTAATAGTTTATTAATACACCGCAAAGGTAGTAATGTTTTTGGAATATCAAAGAATATTTTTAATTTTTTTCTTTATGTCCATTAAGATACCTTTCACGCCACTCGGTTGGCGTGCATCCCACGACAGACTTGAACTGCTGCCTGAAGTTTGATTTGTCGCTGAATCCGGCCGCAAAGCCGATGTGGCAGGCAGGAGTGTCTGGGTTTTCCACAAGCAGCCTTTGCGCCTCTTTGACTCTCAGCTCCTTCCGCCACGAGACGAACTTTTTCTTCAGGATGCTTGAACAGTAGAATGAGAGTTCCTTTCTTGTGATTCCGAACTCGTCGAGAATCTCGTCGGTCGAATAGTTCTCCAGAAACTTCCCCTCCTTGATCCATTCGTCGAGTTTGTCCCTGATCTGATTGATGCTTTTCTTGTTGAGTCCACCGGTTTGAGTGACAGCGGCTCCGTTTCTGCCGATGCTCTTCAGTCTTTCCGAGATACTGGCTATCAGCGTGTTCTTTTTTGCAAGTCCTTTCATTGTATGGTCGTGTCAATTGGATATTCTGGTTTTGTGCGATCGTCTGTGGCCCGCTATTATGAGTGCGGACTTACGATAACTAAAAAGGTGATGACCGAGGACTTTGATCCGGCCATCACCTTGTAAGGTTATTCTGTGATGGGGGATTACCAGCCCAGCACGTATGCGAAGATCAGCGGAGCGACGATTGTGGCGTCACTCTCCACGATGAAACGAGGAGTGGTAGGGGAAAGCTTGCCCCAGGTGATCTTCTCGTTAGGAACGGCTCCTGAATATGAACCGTAGGATGTCGTGCTGTCGGAGATCTGGCAGAAGTATGACCAGAGCGGAGTACCCTTCCATCCGAGATCCTGCTCCATCATAGGAACGACGCAGATAGGGAAGTCTCCGGCGGTGCCGCCACCGAGCTGGAAGAATCCGGCTCCGGCTCCCGTGGCGTTGGCCTTGTACCAG
>CAYZKZ010000105.1:403-10687 GCA_964479325.1 uncultured Muribaculaceae bacterium | reverse complement strand
TGTGGGGCTCGAACCCACGACAACCAGAACCACAATCTGGTGCTCTACCAACTGAACTAAACGCACCGTGTTAGAGATTGCAAAGTTAAGGATATTTTTGAAAAATCCAAGCGTTTGCCCATAATATTTGATAAAGTTTAAGGCTTGGGCGTGATTTATTGTTATCTTCGCGTATGCGGAAGATTCTGACCATCGGTTTGTTCCTCACGGTTATGTGCCTTGCCTCGGCTTCAATCGGTCGCGGAGAGACATCCGTGGCCCAAAGGAAAAAGATGAGGGAATCTTATGGAAGGCTGGACGGAGGCTTTCCGGCGTTGCAGGAGAGAATCCGTTGTTGCCCGATCAAATGGCCGGGCATCCAGAATCCGCCTTATAGGACACCGGACACGGTCAGCATTGTGTTTTTGGGGGATATGATGATGCACAGCGGGCAGATAGCCAACGCAAGGACAGGTGAGGACTCTTTCGATTTCTCGCTGTGCTTTCCAAAGGTTGAGAGCCTGATAAAGGCGGCTGACATAGCTGTCGCGAATATGGAGTTCACACTTGCGGGCAGCCCTTACACAGGCTACCCATCCTTTTCCGCGCCTGACAGCTATGCGGAAGCGATCGCCGAAAGCGGCGTTGACATATTCCTTGCCGCGAACAATCATATTCTTGACAAAGGAAGAAGGGGGCTTGAAAGGACTTTGGGGGTATATTCAAAGATGGAGGTGGAAAGGGGCGTCAGTTACACGGGTGCGGCGCTTTCCGAGAGTGATGACTCACTTCGTTTTCCGCTGAGGGTCGTTTCGAAGGGCATCCGGGTCGCGTTTGTCAACTTCACTTACGGCACGAACGTCGGCATTCGGGAAAAGACCCCCATTGTACACCGCACCGACACCGCCCGGATAGGAGAGGCCATCAAGAGGGCGAGGAAATCCGGCGCTGACTTCATCATCGCGCTGCCTCATTGGGGCAATGAATATGTCCTCAGACATTCCGCGTCACAGGGTCGTTTGGCGCGTTGGCTGGCGGAAAAAGGCTGCGACGCGGTCATCGGGGCGCACCCTCACGTGCTTCAGGACATCGAGACCATTACCGTTGAGGATGCGGAAGGAGCTGGGCGGCGGGATGTGCCGGTGGTGTACTCGCTTGGCAATTTCATTTCGAATATGAGCGCTCCGAACACTCAGATCGGGATGATGGTGACCCTTCGGCTCACGAAAGACGCTCTCGGCGACACAGCGATGCTCGAACCACAACTGACGCTGACCTGGTGTTCCAGGCCAGGGCATCTGACCAAAGGTTACACGACCATCCCGGTCAAGGAATATGTCGGGAGGCGTGACCTGTGGCTGAATCCGTGGGACTACGACAAGATGATGGCCACTTACAGAAGAGTGAAGAAAGATACAGGAATAAAAGACTGATTATTAGGTAATAAGGATTGACAAAAGATAATGAAAAAAACAATCACACTTGATTCGATGGATCCTATCGAGATTTTCGGGGTTGGAAACAAGATACTTGAGGAGTTCTGCTCCTATTTCCACGGGCTGAAGGTTGCCGCACGAGGCAACGAGATCCATCTTGAAGGCAAGGACAACGACATACAGGAGTTCAGCCAGAAGTTCGCCGAACTGGTCGAGAGGCGGATGCACAAGATGAGCCTTACGGTCTTTGATGTGGAGGACATCTTCGACGGTGAGAACTCGCCGAACAATTTCAGGATAGACGGAGAGGCGATCATCGTCCACGGGACGGACGGCAAGCCGATCAGGGCAAGGAACAAGACTCAGCAGGAAATGGTCAAGGCCTATTTCGACAATGACCTCGTCTTTGCGGTCGGTCCAGCCGGAACGGGCAAGACCTACATCGCCATAGCGCTGGCTGTCAGGGCTTTGAAGAATCGTGAGATCAAACGTATCATCCTTACGCGTCCTGCTGTCGAGGCGGGGGAGCGACTTGGATTCCTGCCGGGAGACCTGAAAGACAAACTTGATCCGTACCTCCAGCCGCTTTACGACGCTCTCGGGGATATGATCCCTCCCAAGCGGTTGCAGGAGTTCATCGCGGAAGGCACAATCCAGATTGCTCCGTTGGCTTATATGCGAGGAAGGACGCTTGACCGGGCCTGCGTCATCTTGGACGAGGCCCAGAACACGAATCTTGCCCAATTGAAGATGTTCCTTACGAGAATGGGAGTGAACGCCAAGTTCATCGTTACCGGAGACGCCACTCAGGTTGACCTTCCGAGGCGGGAGGACTCAGGGCTGCAGAAAGGTATGAGGCTTGTCCGTGACATCAAAGGTGTCGGTACGATTGTCTTTTCCAACGAGGACATAGTCCGTCATCCGCTTGTCGGCAAGATTGTCAAGGCTTTCGACCGCAAGGAGGCGGAAGAGGAATAGACTGTTTTGAGACGGCGGCTGTTACCGTTTCTGCCTCTCGGAAGGATGGACGAGGATCTGAACGTCGATCCCGTCTATCTTGTAGCCCTTGAATTTCCGGGCCAGAAGCCTGCTCTCGATCTGTTCGTACAGTTCGTCATCCACAACGTCGGCGAAGGTGTGGTTCACGGTGTCGTAAAGATGGAAATGCTTGAAAGTGTTGACATCGAAGTACATCTTGTTGTTCTCGCTAAGCCTGTGGTGGTATATTCCTAAAAGCGAGAGTTGCGTCAGGATGTTATAGACCGAGGCGACTGTCACCTTGGCCTTCTCGGTCCTCAGGATCTCGGCCGTGACCATATCGGCGCAGGCGTGTCCGAGACTAAGCATAGCCTCGTGGACGGCGAGCCTTTGCGGTGTCACTTTCAGCCCGTTCTTTTTCAGTATGGCGCGGAACTCCTCGATTGTGGGAGCCTTGTTGGTTTTCTCCATAAATGAATATGTTAGTGTAAGTTTTCAGACATTCTGTCTTCCCGGCGCTCCATTTCCCCATCGGTTCGCGAAATTATAAAAATTCTAAAGAATATGAAAATTCCGCTTCCCGGATGGCGACTGCTTTCTAAATTCCACAAACGCTGTCTGAATATATCGCTTTCCCGGTGATAGAATTCAAAATAAATCAGCTTCTTCGGAATTATTCCGAACAGTTGTCGTGAATATTGGTTATATTTGTAGTTTATGAGATTATAATGAATATGGAAAAGATAAGATGCTTGATCATAGGAGGCGGCCCCGCCGGCTACACGGCGGCGATCTATGCCTCAAGGGCGGCTTTGGAGCCTGTTCTCTACGAGGGAATGGAGCCTGGCGGCCAGTTGACCACCACCACTGTAGTGGAGAATTTCCCCGGTTTCCCGGAAGGGGTTGACGCCAACCAGCTTATGGACGGTATGCGCGCCCAGGCCAAGCGTTTCGGAGCCGACATCCGTAACGGTGTCGTTACCTCCGTCGATTTTTCCTCTCGTCCGTTCAGGCTTACAATCGACGGCGGGACAGAGATCGAGGCCGAGACCGTGATCATCGCTACCGGAGCCACGGCAAAGTATTTGGGACTTCCGTCGGAGCAGAAATTCAGAGGCTCCGGAGTTAGCGCCTGCGCCACTTGCGACGGCTTTTTCTACAGGAAGAAGGATGTCGCCGTTGTCGGGGGAGGGGACACCGCCTGCGAGGAGGCGACCTACCTTTCCAATCTGTGCCGCAAGGTCTATATGATTGTCCGCCGTGATGTCTTCAGAGCCTCCGCCGCGATGCAGGAGAAGGTGCGTTCGACAGCCAACATCGAGGTTCTTTGGAATTGCAACACTGAGGAAGTGCTTGGAGATCAGTCAGGTGTGACCGGAGTCCGCGTCAAGGACAAGGATGGTAAGGTTTTTGATGTCAGGGTCGATGGATTTTTCCTCGCCATCGGGCATCATCCGAACTCGGACATATTCAAGAAGTATGTTGAGACTGACGGGAACGGCTACATCCTCACCAAGGGCAAGACTTCGCAGACCAACGTCGAAGGTGTCTTCGCCGCCGGTGATGTCTGTGACCCGATGTTCAGGCAGGCGATAACCGCCGCCGCATCAGGTTGCCGAGCCGCCCTCGAAGTGGAAAGATTCCTATTGTCACATTCTTGATTGTGAGACTATGAGTTTTTCAGCAGGCAATTAATTGTCTGCCTGCGGGATTTGAATGATTTTTTTGAACAGAATGAATATGTTAAAGACAACTTTGAAGTTAGCTTGCGTTGTGCTGCCGATGGTTTTGTCCATCCAATCCTGCAAGTCGGAGTATGAGGCGCTTCTGAACGGCAACGATGTTGACGCCAAGTACGCCGCCGCCTTCGACTATTTCAACAACGGAAAGTTCAACAAGGCCGCCCAGTTGTTCGAGTCGCTGTCTGTCCTGACAAGCGGTACGGACAGGGATGACACCGTGCAGTACTACTGGGGGTTGAGCAACTACCGTTTCAAGGACTACTACACGGCCGAGACTAACTTCACGAAGTTTATCACCAATTTCCCTCGCAGTCCGTTCACCGAGGAGGCTTCGTTTCTCAGGATTGACTGCCTGTACCGCTCAACGCTTCGCTACGAGCTCGACCAGGTCCCGACCTACAGCGCCATCAGCGCCATCAGCCAGTATCTTGTGGAGAATCCGAACAACTCGCACGCCGCGATCTGCAACAGGATGCTCAAGACACTGAACGACAGGCTGGACAGAAAGGCCTACGAGAATGCCAAGATCTATTACAGAATGGAGGACTACAAGGCCGCGAGGGTGGCGTTCAAGAACGTTCTTAAGGATGACGCCGACAACATCTACCGCGAGGACATCCTCTACTACATCGCAAAGGCATCCTACAAGTACGCCTTTATGAGTGTGGAGTCCAAGCAGAAGGAACGTTACCTTACCTTCGTTGACGACTACTACAACTTCATCGGAGAACTTCCTGATTCCCCTTACCGCAAGGAACTTGACGTGCTTTACCGTCGTTCTCAGAAGGCTCTCGGGCGCTACACAGGCACGGACGAGGATCTTGGAGCCAAGGAGAAAGACTTCGAGAGGGCAAGAAAAAAAATAATGAAACAAACGGAAGAATAGCGCTCGTACTATAAATATAGACAAGTTTTTTTGAATATGGAAGTTAAGAAGAAAGTCCCTTCAAACACGATCACGAGGGACATCAAGTATCTCGCCGAGCCGACAGGCAACATTTATGAGACAGTTGTTCTCCTTTATAAGAGAGCCAACCAGATAGCCCTTGCGGAAAAGAAGGAACTCGCCAAGAAACTGGAGGATTTCCGTACCGACCGCGACACTATGGATGAGGTTTTCGAGAACCGCGAGCAGATAGAGATCTCAAAGTACTACGAGAAGCTTCCGAAGCCGGATCTTATCGCCATCTCCGAGTTTGAGGATGGTGACCTCTACTACAGAATGGCCGGTTCAGGCAATGCGGAGGAGACTTCCGCCCGCCCTGCGATAGAGGACAGCTCAGACGCTGAATAGTCTTTGGGGCTATGCTTAAGTCCCTGCAAATTAGAAATTATGTTTTGATAGACTCTCTGGATGTGACATTTCCGGAGGGTCTGGTCATTATATCCGGCCAGACCGGAGCCGGTAAGTCCATCCTATTAGGTGCGCTGTCCCTACTGTTGGGGGCAAAGGCTGATTCCTCCGTGATAGGAGGCGACGCTGACAGTTGCGTTGTCGAGGCCGTCTTTGTCATTCCTGAGACAGATGTCATCCTGAAGGGGATTCTGGACGAGAACGATGTCGAGACCGAGAACGGGGAGATCATCGTGAGAAGGGTCATCAATCGTTCGGGGCGTTCCCGCTCGTTCATCAATGACTCTCCGGTCAACATCCAGGTTCTTCAAAGCATTTCTTCAAGACTGGTTGACATCCACTCGCAGCATCAGACGCTTCTGCTCTCCGACAAGGCTTTCCAACTTTCGATGCTGGATCACTTCGCCGGCAACGAATCCCTCCTTGCCTCCTGCGCCAATGCCTACAAGTCTTTCAGGTCATTGCAGACGGAATTCTTCGAGACTTCATCACGGCTTACTGACCTGAACGAGAAGATGGACTATGTGAAAAGCCGTTGGCAAAGGCTTGATGACGCCCGTCTTCAGGAAGGCGAGCTTGAAGCCTTGGAGGCCGAGCGTAAGCAGCTTGCCAACGCCGAGGAAATCAAGGAGAATCTTGGCGGTGTCGAGGAACTCTTCGACCCGTCCGACCCCAACTCGGAGTCTATGCCGTTGTCCTCCACATTGAAGGAGGCGCAGAAGATGCTGGAGAAGGTCGCCCGTTTTGTTCCGGAGGCCTCCGGGTTGGCTGACAGGATTGACTCTGCCCGTACGGAGCTGGATGACATCTTAGAGGATGTCGCTTCAATCAATTCCAACGTCAATCTTTCCAAGGAGCGGTTGGACACCGTGGATGAACGCCTGTCGTCTCTTTATGATTTGATGAAGAGTTATTCCTGCTCTTCTCTGGAGGAGTTGATCGCCAAGAGGGACGAACTTTCCGAGTCTATTCAGGATTCGGCGGCTCTTGAGGCCAGAGTGACGGAACTTGATAAGTTGGTTACCACCGCCAAATCTTACCTTAAGACTGTCTGTGACGACCTTCATAAGGCCCGTGCGAATGCTGCACCCGCATTCTCCGCCGCGGTCACCGAGTCCGTCCGATCTTTGGAGATGGACTATGCCGTGTTCAATGTCGAGTTGTCATCGACTTCTTTCACAGCGACCGGTTCGGATTCGATCCGTTTCCTTTTCTCCGCTTCCGGCACCGCTCCGACGGATGTCGCCAAGTGCGCCTCCGGCGGCGAGATGTCCCGTCTGATGCTTTGCCTGAAGGCGATGATGGCGAAATTTGTGAATATGCCTACTCTCATATTCGATGAGATTGACACCGGCGTTTCCGGCAGTGTCGCCGACAAGATGGGGCGTATGATCTGCTCGATGGGAGAAAATATGCAGGTGTTTGCCATAACGCATCTTCCTCAGGTCGCCGCCAAGGGGTCGGCTCATTACCTTGTCGAGAAAGGGTACGACGAATCAGGAAAGGCCAAGACCACGGTCCGCCTTCTTACAGGTGAGGAAAGGGTTATGGAAATCGCCCGTATGCTCAGCGGCAGCGTCATCACACAGGCCGCCGTTGAGAACGCAAAGTCTCTGCTTTCTGTTTAGAAGCTGTCTATTTCCCAAAACAGCTTCTAAATCACTATTTGACGTTTTTTAGGGATGTTGTTACCTGACCAGAGTGACTGAATAGTCCGGATGGTAAACGACTCTTCTCACGGCCTCGTTGACGTAGCCGCCCCGGCCGGTTTTCACGAGATTGAAATCGGATTGCAGTCCGACGCCTTTCAGTCTGCCGGATCTGTTCCATCCATTGCCATACTCAACGCTCAATGTCGTGAAGAATTTCATAAGGTCGTAGCCTTGGAACGCCGAGCGGCTTGGCTCTGCTCCGTAGATTGCCCTGTATTTCATCAGGAAATCCTGAACGTCCTTTGAGTCGTAATCTACAAAGTATGACACGCTTGCGTGAAGGTTGAGGGCGTGCAGCTGCTCGACATCAATCTCATCGTAAGTCCTGATTTTTGAGGTGCCGTACAGGATGATGTCTTTCTTCTGGCTTGAGATCGTGTAGAGAAGCCTTGCAACCTCAATTAGAAAGGCTTTGTTGTCTGACGCAACGATGACTCTGTTGGTCCCTCTGTCTGTCATCACGGACGAGATTCTGTCCATCATCTGCCTTCCTTCCAAAATGTTGAAAGAGAAGTCGGTGTGTCTTACACCTGAGTTTCTCACCTCATTGACCACATTTGAGCAGTAAGTGTTGGCGGCCACGCCTTTCTGGGTCACAAGAATCACTTTGTCGTCGCTCCTCAGGTCCGAGTCAAGCCATCTAACCATATCCGAGATCTGAGCCTTGGTCGGAGCCGGAGCCTGAATGATGTTCGGGATTGTGTCCGCCAATGCCTCCGCCCTTGGGTCAAGCGGCGAGACTATCCAGGATTTCCCTCTGGCGGCGTTGACGGTCCTTGTTATGTCTGAGTTTGACACAGGGCCGATGACAAAGCCGCTCTCAGAGAAACGTTGCTCTGTGACCGGCATTGCCCCTCCGGCGATGTCGTAAACATTCAGTTCGATCTCGTCTCCAGTCTCGCCAAGGTCTTTGGAGGCGAGAAGCGCCCCGCTGTAGAAATCCATCATCTGTCCGTCGGCTTTATGGGCTGTGTTGAACGGAAGCAGAAGCGCTATGCTTGCCTTGTTCTTTCTCTTGTTGAAGATCCTGTCGAACAGTCCGTCTGTTATGTTTCCAGTCCTCTCTTCGGTCTCCTTTGTCTCGGTCTTCCCGGACTCGCTCTGTTCCGTCGCCGCGACCGCGTCAGCCTTCTTTCCTTCCCATTTCTCAGGATGGAGAGGAATCTTCAACTCATCCCTGCGGCGGACCTTCTCCGAGGTCATACCGTTGATGTTCATAATGGACTCCTTGGAGACCATATATTTCCTGGCTATGGAACTGAGATCCTCGAACCACTTGACACGGTGGATTAAATATTCCTTTGACTCGTTTGCGGTCTCTTTCTTGACTGTCGGCTCCTCTTTCCTCACCTGTTCCTCACTCTTCGCCTGCTCTTCTTTCTTCGGCTCGTTTACGGAGGCATTTGCCGGAATCAGAATGATCTGATCCTTCTTGAGCCCCTCTTCTTTAAGGTTGAGGTTCTTGTTGGCGTCATAGATCTCCTGAAGTGTCGTGTTGTAAGCCTTGGCGATCGAGTAGAGTGTCTGGCGTTCCTTTACAACGTGGCAATAATATACCTTACCGTTGTAGCGGACCTTATCAATCGAAACCTCCACCTTCGGGGCTGAATATTCCTGAGCGCCTGCTATGAAGCCTGACGCGGCCGTCAGACACAAAGAGGCCGCCAATGCAGTCAAGTACCTGTTCATCTTATTTTATACAAATTGTCTGAAAATTCCAGCAGTCTCCTGCTGAAAGCCTTCCAGGAAAGCCGCTCTTTCTCGGCTTTTATTGAATTGACGCAGAGTGTTTTGAGATTCTCGCTGGAGAAATATGCCCGGATTTCCTTTTCGATGTATTCCGGTTCGGCTTTCGGAGCGACGAGTCCCGTCCCGCTGTCTCCGATCGTCTGACGGAGTCCTCCGACATCGGTCACCACCATCGGAACCTCAAAATGATAGGCTATGGCGCTTATCCCGCTTTGGGTGGCGGATCTGTAGGGAAGCACGGCGAGATCGGCGGCGGAGAAATAGTCCTTGACCTCCGAGTCCTTGATGTAGTGTGTGAACAACTTTATCCTGTCCTTGGCAGGGGAGTTGTTGATTATCCTCTGGTACTTCTCGAACGATCCGTATGGCTCTCCGGCCACAATCAGCTGGTACGTGTCGTCCAGCCTGTTGAAAGCCTCCAGCAGGACATCCAGTCCTTTGTACTCCCGTATTAGACCGAAGAACAGTAGGTTCTTCATCCCGTGCCTAATCCCGAGAGCGTCCTCGGCCTTCTCCCTCGGCAGTTTCTCTCCGAAATGCCCGTAGATAGGATGGAACAGAGTGATGTTCAGCGCTTTGGGTGAAAGTCTGTGAAGGTCGTCGGCCACTTCGTCGCAGAGCGTGACGTTACCGGTGCATCCTGACAGGAAGTATTTTGTCAGAGGCGCGTCGAAGAACCTCGGCTCGTGCGGAATCACATTGTGAAGGATGGAAATGACCTTGCAGTGCCTTTTCAGCCTGCGGGCGATGTAGCCTAAAGACGGCGCGAAATAAGACATCCAGTAGCTGATGACCACCAGATCCGGTTTCCAGTCGCGTATGGCTCTGTACGTCCGCCCGTAGGTAAAAGGATTGGCTGTATCCAACAGAGCCTCGCTCTCGATGGGTACGGCGTCATCATCCTTTGTGACGTATTGCGTCTTTCCCGGAAAAAGAAATTCTGGATATTGTCTCTTGAAATTGAAAGCCTTGACCGTGTGGCTTTTGCCCAGTTCCAAGTAGAGACTTGCGTTGAACTGAGAGATCCCTCCTCTGAAAGGGTGGAAGCAGGAAAGGAGCGCTATCCTCAAAGCCTACTCGGTTTTGGTCTCCTCTGAGGCCGCGGCCTTTCCGCTCTTGCCTTTGCTCTTGACGTACTCGTCGTTGAGGCCAGAGAGGATGGCGTCGGTCACGTCAAGCTCAGGGTCGCCGGTGGCCACAGGCGCAGGCAGCACGCTGCCCTGGGTGGCGATGATCATCGCATACTGGTGCTCCTCGTTGAACCTGTCAAGGAATGTCTTGATGGCGTCACCGATCTGGTTCATCATAACCTGCTGCTCCTCAGCGATCTCCTG
>CAYZKZ010000105.1:0-393 GCA_964479325.1 uncultured Muribaculaceae bacterium | reverse complement strand
CTGGGCGGCGTAGTTGTTGAAGTTGTTCTGCTGCTCCTGAAGCTTGTGGTTCCTCTGCTCGGCCACCGAGCGTACGAGAAGACCCTTGTCAAGGTCGGACTGGAATTTGTTCACGTCGCTCTGAAGCTTGTTGCCCCTTCTGTTGATCTCCTCCTGGATGCCCTGAACCTTGGTCTCCACTACAGACCTGAGGTCGTTGGCCATATCGTACTCGTTGAGTACCCTGTCGAGGTCGAACCATACGATGGAACCGGCAGCCGCCGTGGCCTCGGTCGTTTCATTGGAAGCGGCTTTCTTCTTGCCGTTACCGTTGGAAGTGAGCTGGAAAATTCCGAGAGCGGCCACAGCAACAAGGGCTATGACGCTGATAATCAGTGGTGTCTGTTTCATTTT
>CAYZKZ010000104.1:0-10705 GCA_964479325.1 uncultured Muribaculaceae bacterium | reverse complement strand
CCAGGACAAGGCTTAAGACATTCATTCTGCGTGACTTAAGTGCCACGGCAAATGTGTTGCTAACGTTGAGCAATGTCCGGGGGAGTGATAACTTCGGGCACTAATCGCTTGGGTAATCTGTGTCTGATTGCGCCGTGGATTCGCAGGCTGGATCACTTGGTCAACTTCTATATAACTTCCTTTAAAAATCAGCGATATTGGTGATTTTTTGAGCGTTCTCGCTGAGTTTCTTGGAAGATTTTATATATATATGCATCTACACTTAACTCTGTCGTTGCCGTTATGTCAAATCAATCAATAATCAGAAGAAAATCGGAGAAGGACAGATGCTCTCCATCTTTATTCGGTTGACAACTGTTTCTGTTGGAGTGGGAAAACACAAGATGGGGCCGGAGCACAAATAGATATGGTTCTGGTAAGCGATGCTTCCCGGACGGACTATCTGTGCGAAATGAAGTTTTCAGAAAGTGTATTTTCGATTAATGCTGATTACAATCAGAGCCTCAGGAAGAAGATTGTGGCTTTTTCGGAGAGCCCGCAACATAATAAGACTCACTCTATTCAGGTTGCGATAGTGGCGTCATTTGGCATAGCAAAAGGAGAATATAACGATGTGGTAAACCACGTGGTCTCACTGGATAGCCTTTTCAAATAATCGATTGGGACATTTACATAAGTTTCAAGTTATAACAATCTCCATCGAATTGAGATGAAATTCGGAGGATCCTATACGCCATCGTCACTGACCCACAGACCATAATTTCCATCTTCTGCACCACGATAAACTGTTTCTAAAAAGGTGTCTCGGACATAAATAAAGCCCTTCCCTGTAGTGGGAAAGGGCTGGGATATTCATCGGATCGGGTGTCCGGGAGGACCTGCTACAGCGTCTCCAGGCGGCAGTCGCCGGGGGCTTTGATGTTCTGGTCGAGGATGATCTCGCCGACGGAGCCGTAGCGGATGAAGCCGGTGCGAGGGTTCTTGATCGAAGGGACGTGACCCTTGACGGTGGCCTTGACGGAGGAATATTCAAAGGCAAGGTCGGCGTCGGCTCCCATTGTGCAGTCCTCGAGGACGAGGTCGTCGCAGTAGCAGAGCGGCTGGGTCTCGGTGATGTGGCAGCGCACCAGACGCAGGTTCTTCGAGTACCAGGCAAGATATTCACCATTAATGACGGAGTCGATCACCGTGACGTTCTCCGCCTCCCAGAAGGAGTCCTTTGAGTTCAGGACGCAGTTCCGGATTTCTACGTTCTTGGCGTACTGGAAGCTGTAGTTGCCGTTCAGTTTGACGTTCGTGAGTTTGACGTTCTCGCAGTGCATAAAGACGTAGTCCGCCCTGTCGATGACGCAGTCCTCGATGTCGATGTTCCGGCAGTCCCAGAATGTCTCCGTGCCGCCCGGGATCTGGACATTCCTCAGCTTGATTCCGTCCATTCTGCGGAAGGTCTTAGGGGCGTCGATGATTGTGTCGTAGATCTCGCAGTTCCTTGAGTACCAAAGGCCTGAGCGCGCACCGACAGTCAGAAGGCTGTCCTTGATGACGAAGCCGACGCACTCCCAAAACGGGTACTTGCCTTCGAACTGGCAATGTACGGCCGTGATGTTTCCTGTCTCCTTGAGGGCGGATTCCCCGGCGTGGATCTTGACATTCTCAAGATAAAGGTCGTGCCTGCAATACAACGGCCTCTCTCCGCCGAATTCCTGGTTGATGATCTTTTCCATATATTCAAGTAATCTTTAGTTTCATCCATTTCTCGCCGCGCAGCCGCCAGTAGAACAGCAGTCCGCGGACGTTCAACTCGATGCACATCGCGATCCAATAGCCGACAAGTCCGAGTCGAGGGGTCAAAATCAACGCCAGCCCGATGCGGATCACCCACATACTTCCGAAGTTCAGCACGCTCGGCACAAGGGTGTCGCCGCCTCCGACGCAGGAGCCGTAGCCCGCTATCGAGAACGCATACAGGGTCTCGGCGAACGCCTCGATTCTCAGCACCTTGGCTCCAAGGGCGATGACATCGGGATCGGAGCTGAGCAGCATCATCAGGTCGGTGGCGAAGATGAACATCAGCGCCCCCATCACAGTCATTATCCCGGCGGCCATCAGCATCGTGATCTGCGAGAAACGCTTGGCGACATCCCGCCGTTTCGCTCCGAGGCTCTGGCCTACAAGGGTCGTTGCCGCCTCCTCGATGCCGTAGCCCGGCATATAGCAGAAACTTTCGGCGATGATGGCCAGCGAGTTGGCGGCGATGGAGATAGGCCCCAAAGGCGCCACTATGATGGTGCTCATTATGTGCGAGCCTCTCATTATTATGTTCTGGAGCCACATCGGGGCGGTGATGCCCCAGGCGTTGCGGACGGTCTTTCTCTGCGGAACGAAAGTTCCGGACTCTCCCTTGACACTCAACTCTTTGGACCGCGTCAGGACGTACCAGACCACGAACACCGAAGTCACGACTTCCGCCGCTCCGGTGCCGAGCGCCGCGCCAGCCACACCCATCTCACAGACGTAAATGAATATGTAGTTGAACACCACGTTCAGGACGTACATACCGGTGTACATCAGGCTCGGAACCTTCATATTCCCGCTGGCCTGAAGCATCGCGCTCGCCGCCCAACCGACCGCACCAATCGGAATGAATGATGAATATATCAGGAAATATCTCGACGCATCCCCCGCGATCTCTTCTGTTCCTCCGAGCCAGTAGGGGAGCGGCCCGCTGATGGCGATGCCGATGGCCGAAAGGATCAGGCCGATGACAAAGACGGTGGAGAGTCCCTGCCTCATCACCGCCCTCGCTCCCTTGAAGTCCTGCGCGCCGCATAAATGGGCCACCTGGACCGAGAATCCGGAACAGGCTCCGGACGTGAATCCGCCCATAATCCAGACCGTGGTCGTGATCAGTCCGATCGAGGCCGACTGGTTGGCCCCGAGGTGCCCGACCATCCCAGCGTCGATGTACTGCATCAGCACGGACGAGATCTGCGCCGCTATGGCAGGCAGACTCAGCAGAATCGTGAGCCGAATCTGCTGTCCCAAAGTCATCGGAAGTCCTTGGCGGATCATTCCGAGCAGTATGTCCTTCTGTCCTGAATCCATAACTTGACACAAAGATATTCACTAATCCGCTTCCGGCAAAATATTCATTTTATGAATATCCCCGCGCGACCTCCAACATATTCATTAAAAATTCTTCCGCGAAGATAGTAGTTGCCCCGTTTTTTCGCCGTACCGAAATTACCGATTCTGGTATATTTTTTACGGATTTTGCGTAAGCGATAGGAAATGGACGGAAAGAGTTGTTGGATTTTTCACTTAAAAATTTGTGTTGTAAAAGATTATTCGTAATTTTGTGGCAACAGAATCCGCCACGCTTCCCATCTGAACAGCGAACCAGGGCGGGTCTTTTGTTTTTATGAGTATGCTAAGATTATATACTAAACAAGCCCTTTCTATTTCTGAACAAATAGAACTGCTTAAAAGCAGGGGCTTAAGTATATCCGATCTCTCGAATGCGGAGAAATTTCTTGGGCAGGTCGGTTATTTCCGTTTTGTTCAGTACCTGCGCCCGATGGAGGCCGATAAGATCAAGCATCAGTTCAAGGCGGACAGCCGATTTGAGGATGCCGTTTCTCTTTATGAATATGACGTGGAATTGAGGGATTTGATGTTTAAGGCTATTCAGCGATTAGAGATAGCTTTACGCGCAAAGATAATTCAGGAGTTTTCTTTGGCGTATGGCCCGTTTTGGTTCTTTGACACGAAGTTTGCTGGTGATGAACATAGGTTTATAGAGAACTTGAACTCTATAGACAGGGAGTTGCAGCGCAGTAAGGAAGAGTTTATCAAGGAACATCAGCGCAACTACGACAAACCGTCATTTCCTCCGGCTTGGAAGACCCTTGAGCTTGCTTCTTTCGGTACTCTATCAAAACTCTATTATAACTTTAGTGACATAAAGTTGAAAAAACGTGTCGCCCGTCAGTTCAACCTTCCTCAACACGAAGTTTTGGAAAGTTGGATGCGTAGTGTCTCTGTACTAAGAAACTGTTGCGCTCATCACTCTCGACTTTGGAATCGTTATCTCACTAACGCTCCGCAAATGAATGCGTCATTACGCGGTGCGTGGGTGAATATCAAGAACATTAATGCGAATAAAGTGTATGCCGTTGCTTGCTGCATTGCCTATTGGCTTGATTCAATGGGATATGGTGTTGAGTTCAAGGATGGTTTGAAGGCACTGATTTCCGCATATCCGCAAGTTGATCCGGCGGCGATGGGCTTTCCGCGTGATTGGGAGTCTGAGCCTCTGTGGAGGTGATTCATTCTTTTTTTATGTTTGCATTGTGAAGATTGCGATTATAGGTGCCGGGGCGGCGGGGTGTTTCTGCGCCATTGAGTTGAAACGGAGGATGCCTTCCGTTTCGGTTGAGGTGTTTGAGGCCGGGCCTAAGGCTCTTGCCAAAGTCGCGGTCACTGGAGGTGGAAGGTGCAACCTGACCAATTCTTTTGAAGGAATATCTTCTCTGTCAGCCGCTTATCCACGAGGTGACAAACTGATGAAGCGACTTTTCCGGTCGTTCGATCACAACGACACTGTCCGCTGGTTCGAGAACGAGGGGGTGCGGCTGGTTCTTCAGGAGGACCATTGTTACTTTCCGGTGTCTCAGGATGCGATGGAGATAGTGAACACTCTTCTGTCCGGGATGCGTCGCGCGGGAGTGGCGCTTCACACTCGCCGGCGGGTTTCGGGAATATTCCCTCTCGCTTCGGGCGGTTACTCGCTGGCGTTTGCCTCGGAATCAGGTTTGAAAGTGGGCGCATCGTCGGTCGCTGAGTCGAGTCGAACCATCGGCTTGGAAGCCAAAATTGGCGCTTCGACAGGCTCAGCGACCATCGAGGGGGCGGTTTCTCACTCGTCGGCCCAGGAATCTAACGCATCGGTCGCTGAGCTTCAGCTGTCGGTTGCAGAGCCTCTATCATCATCGGCTAATCCTTACTCATCGGTCGCTGAGCCTGTCGAAGCGCCGTATCATCGAAACTCCGTCTTCGACATAGTCATCGTCACCACCGGCGGCAGCCCGAAACTTTCCGGCCTTGGGATGCTCGACGGACTGGGCCTTGAGATCGTCCCGCCGGTCCCGTCACTCTTCACGTTCAACATCCCCGGAAGCCCTGTCAGGGAACTGATGGGAACGGTGGTCGAGAACGCGTCCGCGTCGCTGCCCGGCACAAAGTTCAAGGCCTCCGGCCCACTCCTTATCACCCACTGGGGAATGAGCGGCCCCGCAATCCTGAAACTTTCCTCCTACGCCGCCCGCTATCTGGCTGACAATGAATATTCCGCCTCACTCTCCGTCAACTGGCTCGGCGATCTGAACGAACAGTCGGCACGTGAAGCCCTTGCGAGGATGTCCTCCGCGAACCAACAGAAGTTCATCATCAACACCCATCCGTCGGAACTCCCTTCAAGGCTTTGGACCTATCTGATCCAAAAGTGTGGAATCCGTGAGGAGGCCCGCTGGGCTGAGCTTGGATCCAAAGGACTGAACCGCCTGGTCAACACATTGATCAATGACGAGTACCAGATCTGCGGCAAAAGCCGTTTCAAGGAAGAGTTCGTCACCTGTGGCGGTGTCTCCTTGTCCAACATCGACCTGAACACCCTTGAGTGCAAGTCCCACCCCGGCCTCTACTTCGCCGGTGAAGTCCTTGATGTCGATGCCATTACCGGCGGCTTTAACCTCCAGGCCGCCTGGACAATGGCCCACACCGTCGCCACCTCGGTCGCTCGGTCTTTCTCCTCACGATAGACTTCGAACTTTCTCCTCACGAAACTCTGGGCTTTCTCCTCGCATAAAGCGAAGTCCCGAAACCGAACTACGACATCTTCGCCGTGCGTATTTCGCTGAATCTCCGGCATCACATCTTCGTCGAAGCACCTTCGTACGGGAAAGCCCTCGTTTCCGAACCAAACCGTCATCCGAGCTGTTTACGTTCGAAAAACGGCTGTTTCCCGAACGGAATCAGCGTCAGTGGCACCTTCGTTCGGGAAAGCCCCTTGTTTCCGAACCGAATCCTCGGATTTTTATGCGCGCAGGTCTAATGCTTACGAAATTGCCGATGCCGACTTCTGAAGAGAAGTTATTGTAAGGGACGGCGGGATATTCATTGAACATTTGTGTCTTGGAGAGGGTTAATGATGCGATTCTGTTAGTGCGGCCGGGCTTTGCTTTTTGCTGAAATTCATTATTTTTGCATCAGTATTGTATTAACGAACATTAACTAACGAACTAACTGATGGGTAAAAAAGTTATGTTTTTGCTGGCGGCCGCGGCGTTGTCAGCGTCGCTGCTTTCCTGCGGGAAGGAGGAGGTCAGCGTGGAGTATGTGGACACAAAGTACGAAAAGTCCGATTTCCCGGAAACAATCTCTTTCAACGGAGGGACATTCAAGTTCTCCTTCAAATCCGACACTGTGAAAGTGACGAGATCCGGAGCGCCGATATTCCTTGGCTGGAAGTATCGTGTGAATGTCGGGGAGACTACCGGCGAGCCGGTTGAGATCACCTCCAAGACAGAGGCTTTGGAGATTTCTGTTCCGGCCAACTATACCGAGAACGCCCGCAGGGTGTCAGTCGAGGCCGCCTTCACTCCTGTGCCGGAGAACTATGACGACGAGCCTTCGACTGATGTTGTCTGGAAGGAGGTCGCCTCGGCCACGCAGGACGCCGCGCTGGTTCTTATCGAGGACTTCTACTGGGCGAAGGGAAACATCACGCTCAAAGACGGAGAGTTCGCTGTGGCCGAGAATATGTCGGACACCGGACTGTACTTCAAGAAGGGGAGCAGCTACGGAGTCAGCTCCGACGGGGATTCCTACGACGGTCTGGCCTACACTCCGTCACGGCTGAAGATCGATCTTTCGGCCATCCCTGAGGGTGATTTCACCGATGATCCTTGCTCGAAGCTGGATCCCGGTCTCAGGCTACCGACCTACGAGGAGGCGTATTACCTTTATTATCAGGAGGATCTTGACAACGAGCACACCCTGAACGGAGTCAATGGAATGGGCTTCAAGGAGTGCGATTTCTTTATGCCTTACGCCGGTACGATGGCCAAGGCTGACGGATCCATCTCGATGAAGAACACCTACGGAGCCTACTGGCTTGACGGTGAGGACTACGACGGAGCGCGCGCGGTCTATGTGATGGGCAGCGAGTACTCGATGCTTTTCTACGATCTGTCCAACACCCACCTAGCGTCGGTCCGCTGCGTGAAGAACATCAAGCAGCCGAGCCTGGTGTCTTACTCTCCTGAGACCCTTGACAACTACAAGGATTTCGAGCTGGAGGTGGTCACTGATCCTGGCGAGTTCGCACTTTACAAGGTCGAGCTTATTTCGGATCTCAATGATGTCACCGAGATCAGCTGCACGCAGAAGGTCACGACCGTGAAGTTCAAGATGGAGGCGAACGACAGCAAGCAGGACAAGACCTGGAAGATCTTCATCAACGGCAAATATACCGGCAAGTCATTCGTGCAGCCTGCGATCTCCGACTATGCGTTCTACGTCAGCCACACGCCTAAGAGTCACGACTACAAGTCGTTCTATATGACTGTCACCGTTGACACGGACAGGGCGGAAGTTCCTGTCGAGATCAAAGGAAGTGACGGTTTCTCCGCTACTGAAAACGCCTCGAAATCTGAATCTACGGTCTATTTCTCCATCCCTGCGAACAAAGAGTATGAGGATAGGGTGTTCACAATCTATGTCAATGGCGAGAACACCGGCAAGACTGTTGTTCAAGAGGGCGCTCCTAAACCGGACGGGAATCTGTTCTCCGTCATCTGGAGTTCTGGCTATCTGACGGTCAAGGACGGTGCCTACACCTTCGCCGGACCTAAGGAAGTCGGGATGTTCTTCAAGTGGAAAAGCCGCTACGGTGTGGATCTCGGACAGACTATGAGCAGTTCCCTCAAGTACCCTGGAAAGGCTTACGGTCCGGAGGAGACCGAGATTGCATACGCTGACATACAGCCGAATGAGGTTGACCCTTGCTCTCTTGTCCTGCCAGCCGGTACGTGGAGACTTCCTACCGATAAGGAGTACCTGGAACTTACTAAGAACGGCAGCAAGGAGTGGACGTCGGAAAAGTACCGTATGTGTACGGATGGCGAGCAGAACGTTTATCTTGCCGCCTCCGGCCAGTTTTCCAAGTCAGGAAGCGGTGTTATGATGTCTAACAAGATCTTTGCTTGGACCGGCACACCGGGAACAAAAGCTGAGAACGCCAAGTATCTCTATTGGATGTTTACTTCGGAAACAGTGGAGGCGAAGGTTATGGATGCCGGTGTCAACTGTAACCAGGGTCTTCAGGTCCGCTGCGTGAAAGACAAATAACCAAATCAATGAATATGCTAAAGGCCGGTGCGGATCTTCCGTACCGGCCTTTGGTTTTCAAGCGGACCGCCGCAAGTCCGACACGCTCCGGCGGTCTCCTCAGCCGCAAAGCCCTATTCGGCTACCTCGGCGAAATCAGACTTAGTCGCTCCGCAGACCGGACATTTCCAGTCTTTAGGAATATCCTTGAACGGGGTTCCGGGCTTGATGCCTCCATCAGGATCGCCTTCCGCGGGATCATAGATCCAACCGCAGCGCAGGCACTCGTACTTTTTAGGTTCAGCAGCCATAGCAGTTATTGTTTTAGTGTGACATTAACACCGCGCCACCACGGCGCGGCATTAGCGTCACCCTGCAATAACTATTCCATCAATTTCTTGTATTTGAATCTCTTAGGCTCCGTGTTGCCGAGGCGGGCCTTGCGGTTCTCCTCGTACTCGGCGTAGTTGCCCTCGAAGAACACCACGTTGGAGTCCCCCTCGTAGGCAAGGATGTGGGTAGCGATCCTGTCGAGGAACCAGCGGTCGTGGCTGATCACCACGGCGCACCCCGCGAAGTTCTCCAGACCGTCCTCCAGGGCGCGGATCGTGTTCACGTCAACGTCGTTGGTCGGCTCGTCAAGAAGCAGCACGTTGCCCTCGTCCTTGAGAGTCAGCGCAAGGTGGAGCCTGTTCCTCTCGCCTCCGGAGAGAACCCCGCAGAGCTTCTCCTGGTCTGATCCGCTGAAATTAAATCTTGACACCCAGGCGCGGGCGTTGATGTCCTTGTTGCCAAGCCTTACCCACTCGGAGTTTCCGGCGATGGTCTCGAACACCGTCTTGTCCGGATCGATGCTCTTGTGCTGCTGATCGACGTAGGAGATCTTCACGGTCTCGCCGATCTCGATAGAGCCTGTGTCCGGCTTCTCTATGCCCATAATGAGCCTGAAAAGCGTCGTCTTTCCCGCTCCGTTCGGGCCGATCACGCCAACGATTCCCGCAGGCGGAAGGGCGAACGAAAGATGCTCGAACAGCACCTTGTCGCCGTAGGCCTTTGAAACGTCCTTGAACTCGATGACCTTGTTGCCGAGCCTCGGACCGTTCGGAATGTAGATCTCAAGATTGGCCTCCTTCTCCTTCGAGTCGGCCGAGGCCAGTTTCTCGTAGGCTCCAAGACGAGCCTTCTGCTTGGCCTGACGGGCCTTCGGAGCCATACGCACCCATTCAAGCTCGTGCTGGAGGGTCTTGCGCCTCTTGCTCTCCTGCTTCTCCTCCATCTCAAGCCTCTTGGTCTTCTGCTCCAGCCAGGAACTGTAGTTGCCTTTCCACGGAATGCCCTCGCCCCTGTCCAGCTCAAGAATCCATCCGGCCACGTTGTCAAGGAAGTAACGGTCGTGGGTCACGGCGATGACCGTGCCCTTGTACTGCCTGAGGTGAGCCTCAAGCCACTGGATGCTCTCGGTGTCGAGGTGGTTGGTCGGCTCGTCCAGAAGCAGGACATCCGGCTCGCGGAGAAGGAGGCGGCAAAGAGCCACCCTGCGGCGCTCACCGCCGGAAAGGGTTGAGATCTTGGCGTCTGCCGGAGGACAGTTCAGAGCGTCCATAGCCCTTTCGAGCTTCGCGTCGATCTCCCATCCGCCTAAATGCTCGATCTTCTCCGACAACTCGCCCTGACGCTCGATCAGAGCGTTCATCTGGTCGTCGTCCATCGGCTCCATGAACTTCATGGAGATCTCGTTATATTCATTAAGAACATCCATGACCTCCTGGACTCCCTCCTGCACGACCTCGATGACCGTCTTGTCCGGATCCATCTGTGGCTCCTGCTCAAGGTAGCCCACGGAGTAGCCCGGAGCCCAGACGACCTCGCCGCGGTAGGATTTCTCCACACCGGCTATGATCTTCATCAGAGTCGATTTACCGGAGCCGTTAAGACCGATGATGCCGATCTTCGCCCCATAGAAGAATGAAAGGTAGATGTCCTTCAGAATAACCTTGTTGTTGTGCGGGAGAACTTTCCCCACACCGTTCATTGAGAATATTATCTTTTCGTCCGCCATTTTGTTGGTAGATGTTTAAATTGTTTGCTTTGAATATGTCCGCTCAACCCCTTCCGAGAGGCCTGGAACAAATAAAACCTATTGGCTTCCTCCTCCGATGAATCCTCTGATCAGCGATGTCGGCGGGATCTCCTTGTCGGAGACAGGCACGAAGTAGTGCAGGAACTTCAGCAGCCTGTGCGCCTCGCTGTACTCCGGACAGTTTTTCGGCACGGTGGCGAGGATTCTCTCGGCGTGCGTGCGAAGAACGGCGAACTC
>CAYZKZ010000103.1:0-10722 GCA_964479325.1 uncultured Muribaculaceae bacterium | reverse complement strand
ACATTTGCCGTGGCACTTAAGTCACGCAGAATGAATGTCTTAAGCCTTGTCCTGGTGTCGAATTTCAGACCAGGACAAGGCGTTTCTGTTTGTTAATCAGCGTGTTGTCCGCCACGGTGTATCGCCTTGACGGCCTTTGACGATGATGACGACAATCGTATGCGTTCTTTCTTTTGTGCGAAGAGTGTTGGATGCGCCACATCGCCATCACAGATTCTATGAAATTGGCGAGAACGGTAATGTGCCTTAGACAGCGGTCAGAGGCACTATGGTGTACTTGAAATAGTGTCAAAAGACCGATTCGGGAACGGCCAACCGCTCCAGAGAGCGTTCTGGTGGGGGATGGTGTCCCCGCCAATTTCAAGTGTTTTCCAACGCTGCCGAAAAGAGACGATGAATATATCGTTCCAAATATAATTGCCATAAGGCTACCCTGACCGGATTGCCTGTGGGCATATTCAAAAGGAATAATGTAAAATGGCAGCGAAAGTATCGCTTCCGACCGCCTTTCAGGACACAGTCGCGAAAGCGCCGAAAAGTATGAGAGTTTTCCCTTGTATCATCTTCTGGCACAGCGGCTAAAAATGCCCATCCTCAGATGGTTTGTCGTGGAGGATGAGGCTATTTCATCGCCTACGGAATTGCATTGGGCTATTTACTAATTGATTGATAACAAATAAATTACCTTTTAACAAGAGCCATTCCGACCGCAAATCCGTCGGCGGAAACGAGTGTTTGCGGCACTATGTGGGCACAGAATTGCAGCGGAGCGTGCGTCAGAGGTGGCTGGAGAACCGGGTGGGGCGCAATTCTGTGCGTTTCCTCAAGGAACAGAAATTAGTCAACTCGTATATAGTTCCCATTTTTTAATTCTTTTTTTTAGAAATCTTTGGACATCGAATCTTTTTCCTATCTTGTAAACTGCTGGCGACCGATCCGCATTCTGTGGGTGTCTGGGCGGGGGGATTCCGCCACCTAAGTCTTTGGGGAGGGTAGGCGGCGAACCTCACCCCTCTACGATGCCGCCGGGGCTTGGTGCTTCGCCGGCGTTTTACAAAATTGCTATGTGATGATTATTTTGCTGTGACTTACTGCTGTATCGCTGCCGACTTATCGCTGGTTGAATACTCCTATAGTATTTTTGAGCAAACGTATTTGTCAAAATCAACCACAGGGGGGTAACTACCCAAACTTCTTACGGTACGAATGAATTCTTCGGCTTCCTCTTTCTTCAGCAAGCCTCTCCGGATTGCGTAAAATAAGAAATCGTTCGTTGTTAGGTATGTGATGCCGTATTGGTCGCAATAATCAGTTATGTCTTTCGTGTTACTGCTGCCGACCACATCGTTATGGTAGCGGCAATAGACCATACACGCACTTTCTCCTCTTCCTAAATGAGGACCGGATGTCGCAGTTAATCGTAGGAATTCCTTTATTTCACCTCCAAGACCTCCAAACACTTCTTCAGAAATTGTCTTTTCTTTCGATATTACTTTTTCGAGAGCGGATAGTATCAATATGGGAAGTTCTTTCTTAACTACATCCAATACGATGAACGCAAACTCGGGCAAAATATTTGGCAATAAGGACAGAAGACCTCCTTTGGCAAAATGATTAATCACGTCAGCGTCAAGGACGACCTTGGTTTTCTTCCTGTTGTCCATCTGATATCATATTTAACAACTCAAAATAATGTCCTTCGGAAATTTTGCCTGATTCGAACAACGCCCGTGCTTTTTCGCCAAAATCACCGATGAAGATTCCTTCATTACCAGGCTCGTATAGTGTTTTGTCATATCCGTATTCGCGAGCTGATGTCTTTACTTGGATGGCAAGAATCTTTTGTACCTGACTTTCAGGAATAAGGTCAAGTCCTTTAAGGCGAAGCAGAAGATTGGTTCTCGAGACCTGAAATAGTTGCTCCATTCTGAGAACTGTGGCAAGCTCGACCTTATGGTTGATAATCTCATCCTTGCTGATCATCGATAATATTCCTTCTCTTGGCAGAAGTAATGCGGAAGCGAATAAGTTCGCATTCTTCTCTTCCCCTGTCGCCGCACCTTGGCAGATGTGCGGTGAAGGCTTTTCATCATAGTAAAGGTGATAAAGTTCGTGGGCTATAGTAAAATGCTGACGGCCTATAGTGGAATTGCTGTTGACGAGCATAAACATTTTGCCACTTTTTGACCGACAACTGATTCCGTATGAGTTGTCAGACAGCGGCCTGAACATTGTTGTTATGTTGAGTTTGCGGAGTAATGTCTTTGCGCTGATAGGACCGAACGGACTTAATCCATTCTCTGAGCGGAACTTGCCTGCAAGCGCCTCTGCTTCTTGTATGGTTAGCTTTTTCATTTCGACAGCATTGTGTCCATCATTAGGGAATTCTTAACCACTCGCTTGAAAGCCGCGATCTGCTCCATATCTTCTGATGATAGATTATCAATGCGAAATGCGGTCGCAAGCATACTTTCAACGACATTTGCGTTTTCCTCATACAGCAAATATGCGTCGCAGCCATAGAGGTCGGCCAGTTTTTCCATACAAGACAGAGGAAGTTCTCTATCTCCAGTCTCATAGTTAGAATAAGCAGAGCGACCAATGCCCAAAAATGATGCGACATCCTCTTGAGTATAGTTGCTGGCTTCGCGCATTAATTTGATGTTCTTGGCGATAATGAATCTTTCTTCCATTTGTTTCTTGTGTTTTGTCGTTTCTTTGTCGTGGCAAATATACGGGATATTTCATAATTTGTCAATATTTTGCCACGCCTTTCTGTCTTTTTGCGGAATCGCTCTGCCTTTCTGTTTCGGTTCTCTCTTTCTTTCACCAGAGTTTATGCATCTCAAGAGCTTCATCTGCGTACAGTGGGAGACAAGAATCTGCAAATCGGGCTTGCGGCGGAGGGGAAGGGCGGCTGCGGGCTGGAGATTGTCCTTTACAAAACACCATAAAGCTTAAGTCGGATTTTTATTACTAACTTTACAGGGCGTTGAAAAACGTTGCTGTTTATCAACTGTTTAGTGAATCTTAAAAACTTTACAACACTATGTTTGGGCGATTTTCTCATTTTGACACCTCGTGAATCTGTCCTAATTTTGAGGTGGCGGATCCATCCGGCGCTTTGGCCTGGGAAGCCACAGAAGGATGTAATGATCCGACGGGTTGAGGCCGGGAACGGCTTCAGGTCCGCGGATGATTGTACCACATAAATAACATAACAATGCTATACCAGAAAAAAATTGATAAGATAATAGGTGACATCGACCGGTTCTTCGACACGATCGATCAGGCTTTGCTGGTTTTCAGCGAAGGAGTCAAGAATTACCTCTACACCAATCTTGAGGCTTTCAACGGTAATCTTCAGACTATCACAAGGTTGGAGAACGAGGCCGAACTCCTGCGCAGGGAAATCGAGTCCGGGCTTTACCGCCAGTCAAGTCTTGTCAGGCTCAGGGGAGACATTATGCGTCTCCTTGAGGCTTTGGACCACATCATCGACACATTGAACGACAATCTGTTCCAGTTCGAGATCGAACGACCGTTCATCCCGATGGAACTTAACGCTGACTTTCTGAAACTCACCGAGTTATCCACTCAGGCTGTCGAGACCGCCATTCCGGCTGCAAAGGCCTATTTCAGAACCTCCGACAGCATCACTGAGAAGGTCCACAGGGTCTATTTCTACGAGAAAGAGGCGGACAAGCAGGCCAAGTCCTTGAAGCGTAAGGTGTTCCAAACGATGGACGAGTTGAAACTCAGCCAAAAGTTCCATCTGCGCTACTTCGCCCTTCACATCGAGGAAATCTCGATGGAGGCGGAGAAAGTGGCTGACCAGCTGTCGGTTATGTCAATCAAAAGAAGTGTCTGATGGACGTTTTGATGTTCATAGTCTTTGTCCTGATTTTAGCCGCCTGGTTCTCGGTGACGGATCTGCCTGTGGCATTGGCCCCGGCCTCCACCTGCCACACGGTTTCCAGACGTTTCCGCACCCCTGGGGCCGCGCTTCTGCTTTTCCTTGGAATGAGCCTTTCGAGGATTTCTCCCGCGGAGCCTGTCACAGATGTCGGCTTTGTCGCGGTCATCTCCGCGGCAATGGCGGCTGTGGCCGTCAGGATATTCATAAAGGACGCTTCCATTGTTTTCTCTTTCGCCGGAGCGCTTGCCGGAACGAGGATGCTTCAGGATGGTTCGGCCGCTGTGAGGTGGTCGGTGCCGCTGTCCTGGCTGGCCGCGGTTGTCGCCGCCGTTCTTGTCTCACTCGTCGTCTGCAAGGTGGTGACCGCTGTTTCCTCAAGATCCGGCTGCCATCTGCTGACCAAGATGAACAGGCTCGGATTGGCGATGACGGTCGGAGTCTCGGCTCTGATGCTCGCCGTAGGCTTCAATGTCGGTGAACTGATCCCTTCGTTCTCCACCCCTGAGTTTCAGATACTCATCTTCGCAGCCGTCGTACTTGTCGCCGGACTGCTTGTCAGACCTGTCTCCGAGGCCAATTCCCACAGGCTCGTGGAGCGATGGTTTGACATCAACGCCGAGGCGGCACTTTCGATGACGGTCTCTGTGGCTTTGGTGACTTTGGTTTTCTCTTTCGACCTGAATCTCGGCGGATTTCACCTGAACGCCACGCCTTTGGCCCCGGGACTTATGATGTTCGCGGCTTTGGCCGGTTGCAGGCTGGCTCAGGACAAGGATGTCAACTGGACGGCCTTGGTGTCCAAGGCAGGCACGGATGCGGTCCTGACCCCTCTTTTGGCAATGATCTTCGCCTGTCTGCTCTCGGGTGTCCTGCACCCTGATATGTTTATGTCGGCCAGCGCGCGGGTCTGGCTTTTGGTGATGCTTTTAGCCCTCGCTACAGCCGGTCTTCTGACGATGTCCGTCCTCTATCTGCGCAAGTCGAAATCGTCAGGAAGGACGCTAAGGGAGATGGACGACGAACTGAACGAGAACCGCAGGGCGATCAACGAGATGGAGATAAAGACGATGCAGGCGGAGAACGAGAACCTGCGCAACCTGCTGGATCTCAAGCGTAAGGAACTTGTCGGCGTGGCGATGAACCTCAGTGAGCAGAAGGAGTTCATCGATGCTCTTTACGAGAAGGTGAAACGGGCTGAGGCCGAAAGCGATCCTGAAGCCAAGGACAATCTTCTCCACGAACTCCGCACCGACCTCAATCTGAGGAAGAACTTCTCCAACGAGATAGACAGTTTCTACGCTCAGGTCGAGACACTTCACAAGGATTTCACGACAAGGATGACGGAAAGATTCCCGCAGCTCACGAAACAGGAGAGGAGGCTGGCTATGCTTCTCCGCCTCGGTTTCTCCACAAAGTACATAGCGGCGCTGATGAACATCGCTCCGACCAGTGTCGAGATCGGGCGGCACAGGCTCAGAGCCAAGCTCGGACTGAGCCGTGGACAGAACCTGAGCGAATTTGTAAAAACTATATAACCAAATTATTATTAATCACTTAATGTTGTAAAGTATGAAAAGAACATTTACTGTGGCCCTCTCCGCTCTTCTTTGCGTCTCGTTGTCCGCCCAGACAACGGAGAAGAAGGACGGTCAGGAGGCTGAGCTGAATCAGTACGGCCAGAAGGTGAACACCACCGTCGGTCAGGTCAAGGTTCAGGATGGGATTATGGTGCTGGACGCCAAGAAGATCGACTACAAGATGTGGTTCGATATCCGCGTCCAGGGTGACGCCGCGGTCTTCTTCGGTGGCCCGGACTTCACTTCGTCCCAGATTGACGGAGTGGACAATCCTAACCACATCGGAAGCGGAATGTCCATCCGCCGCGCCCGCTTCGCTGTCAAGGCTCAGCTGGACAAGAACTGGTACGGAGAGTTCGACACGGACTGGGCGGACGGTGTCTGCGAGATAAAGGACGCCATCCTTGCCTACAACGGCGTTCCGGGACTTGAGGTCAAGGCCGGAAACTTCAAGGAGTCTTTCTCCATCCAGCGCAACACGACCTCCCGTTACCTGATGTTTATGGAGCGTCCGATGGTTACCGGTCTTGCCCCTTCAAGGCATTTGGGACTCAACCTGACCTATGCAAACAAATGGTTCTGGGTCGCCGGAGGAGTGTTCGGACCTGAACTCAAAGGTTCGGAGGAGGCCACGGCGATGAAGGACAACAACAAGGATCTCGGCCGCAATGTGGGCCTTTCCTACACGGGAAAAGTGGTCTTCCGACCTCTCTACAAATGCGCGGAGTCGGCTCTTCACCTCGGAGGCGCGATTTCCTACCGCGAGCCTAAGACAACCTCCACCGACGCTTACGGCGTGGCCCGCTACAGCAGCCGCAACACCACAAGCATCAACAGGAAGAAATACCTTGACACGGACGTGATCACAGGACTCGACCACGAACTTGCCTGGACCGCCGAACTCGCCGGTTTCTACAAGGGACTGCGCTACGAGGGAGCCTACATCGCCCGCGGAGCCTTCCTCGACAAGAAGGTCAACAACCTCGGCGCGCAGTGGGCTGACGGATGGTACGCCCAGGCGTCCTACCTCCTCTTCGGCGGCCGCCAGAACTACGACTATGGCGGAGCGAAGCCTACCAGAATCACTCCTGGCCGCTCCTGGGGCGATGTGGAACTTGCCGTGCGCTA
Source organism: uncultured Muribaculaceae bacterium (assembly GCA_964479325.1). Lineage (GTDB taxonomy): Bacteria > Bacteroidota > Bacteroidia > Bacteroidales > UBA932 > Cryptobacteroides. Next base: position 4,098 of record CAYZKZ010000103.1, on the reverse strand, counting down.
TGAATATTGCGACTTCAACACCGCTGACTATTTCGGTGGAAGCGCCGAGGCCTTCAGTTTCGGAATCAACTTCTATCCGACCAAGAACGTGAAGTTCGTCATCAACTACCAGTACAACAACAACGACCGCTACGCCAACGGAAAGGGCAAGCTCTTCGTCGGTCACGACGCCGCGGGCAACCCTACCAAGGACTACACCAAGGTGGTCGAGGGCGCCGGCAAGGCCGGTGTTGACTACCATATGCTGGCGATGCGTTTCCAGGTCGCTTTCTAATCAACCAATTAACATTCTATGAATATGAAAATGAAGAAGATAGCATTGTTCTCGGCATTGGCTCTCTGCCTTGCCGGATTCACCTCCTGCGTCGAGGATAAGGTCTATGACGTGGCCACCGTCTCCGACATCAAGAACACGGTCGCCTACACTGAGGACGACGCCGTGACCGTGACCGCCAAAGTCACCGCCCTTGTCGAGATCACAAAGGTGGAAATCAAGTACAGGGCCGGCTCCGAGGCGGAAAAGACCGCTCTGATGACCGGTTCCAAGAATGAATATACCGGGACGATTCCGGGAGCGCCTGTCGGCACGAAGGTGGTCTATCGCATCGAGGCCAGCACGGACGGAAACACAACATCCTCTCCGGAGGTCTCCTACACTGTCGGTGAGGTTCCGATTGACTACTCCGGCCTTGTCCTGAACGAGATCAACGGCAATGACAAGTTCATTGAGATCTACAACAAGGGAAAGGAAGCGGTCAGAATCAAAGATGTGTCCATCCAGAAGGACGGCAAGGATGTCTGGACAGCCCCTTCGGCGGTTCTTGAGCCGGGCGGATTCATCCTGCTCTACAGCACGGATGTCCAGGCCGACCACGCCGACCATCCTGCTGACTATTTCTTCGGTTCCGGTCTTTCGGCCAAGAAGGCTGTCAAGGTGGAACTGTTCGACCCTAAGGGCGGCAGCCTCGACTGCTTCAATCTGGTGAACTACGTGAAGAAGGCGGACGCCTCCTACAGCCGTGTTCCTGACGGAACGGGCGACTGGTACTTCACTTCGGCCACTCCTAACGCCGCCAACGCCAACGAGACTTCCGACAAGGTGGAAGGATTGGAGTAACGAAGGTTGGAATATTCATTGAAATTTAGTTAATATATTCATAAATAATTATTTGCTATGGCAAAAGAAGAAATGAAAATCGGCGAGATCTCAAAACCTCGCTTCGAGTTCCGCTCGTTCGGACAGTGCTTCTGTGAGGCGCACAAGAGAATGGCCCGTCTGTCGGTCCCTGTTCCTGAGAAGGTCTGGGAGCGCTCAAGCGACGAGATCTACATCATCTCCCGCAAGAACGACATCAACAACACCAAGATCCGAGGCGGCAAGATGGACATCAAGACTTACGTCCAGACCGTCGATGGCCTTGAGCAGTGGAATCCGCTGATGAAAGGCGAGTTCCCTATCAGCGCCAAGGTTCTTGAGGAGGAGGTTTTCCCGGCCTTTATGGTCGAGATGCCTAAGCTGACCAAGGACACCTACACCTACGAGGAGTTCATTGCTATGGTCAAGGCCAATCCTGACCTTGCGGCTGTGAGAGTCCACAAGCAGCGTTTCGGCTATATGGTGAACGACACGATCTGCGAGGTCGGCAACGTCCTCATCAACGGAGCCAAGGTCGTGACCATCAACAGCGAATCGACTGAGATAGAGGACATCAAGAAGACCATCAAGGATGTCGGCCTTGAGGGAGTGGAGAACATCAACTACCTCCAGGCCATCAAGCGCGTGATCGGAATGATTGACAAACCACTTGCTAACGAATAGGATTATGGCACAGGAAATCGAAAGAAAATTTTTGGTCAGCGGCGACTTCAAGTCATCCGCTTTCAAGGCCACAAGAATCACCCAGGGCTACCTCAGCAGCGTTCCGGAAAGGACTGTCAGGGTCCGCGTGAAGGGTGACAAGGGTTACATCACCATCAAGGGTATCGGCAACTCGACGGGAGCCAGCCGTTTCGAGTGGGAGAAGGAGATTCCGGTAGAGGACGTGAAGGCCTTGCTGGAGATCTGTGAGCCGGGAGTCATCGACAAGACACGCTACCTTGTGAAGGCCGGGGAACACACCTACGAGGTGGATGAGTTCTACGGTGACAACGAGGGACTTACGGTCGCCGAGGTCGAGCTTTCCGACGAGAACGAGGCCTTCGACAAGCCGTCCTGGCTCGGAGTGGAGGTCACCGGCGATCCGAGGTACTACAACTCGATGCTGATGAAGAATCCTTACAAGAACTGGAAGTAATCGCCGTCGGCCGGTCGCTTCGGCAAGTTTGGTCACTTCGGCAGGCTCAGTCACTTCGACAGGCTCAGTGACCGCATTGCAAGGTCGCTGAGCCTGTCGAAGCGCCCACATCGCCAGATCACAGAACCAGTAAACGCAGGTCGCTGAGCCTGTCGAAGCGCTTGTCGAAGCGCCTGTGGTTCGACAAAGCTCACCAACCATCGAAGCTCCCGGCCGGCACAAAATTCAAACCTTTAATATTCAACGAATATGTCCGATCCTTTAGATATGAACAACTACCGCCTTGAGAGGCTCCCGAAGATGCAGAAAAGCACCTTCGAGATTTGGATGGCTCGTCTCGGCGGTCCGCTTGCTATCATTGCCTTTGTCCTTATCTATTGGTTCGGACATTTCGGCTTCATCGACGGAATCACCGCCGAATCCGTGTCAGGAAAAGCCCTGGTGCGGCTTGACGAGATAGGCCTGCCCGCATTCATCAGGTCAAACTACGCGATGCTCGCCATTTTCGTCGCCGGTCTCATCCTCTGGATGACCGAGGCTATTCCGAACTACCTGACATCACTGATCATCATCCTGCTTGTCGTCCTGTGCGGAGTCACGACCCAGAAAGAGGCCTTCGCCCAGTTGGGACATCCCGTGATGTGGCTGAACATCCTCTCCTTCGTGCTTGCGTCGATGCTCGTGAAGACCAAGTTCGCCAAGAGGCTTGCGATGTGGTTCGTGATAAAGTTCGGCAAGACCGCGAAGGGAGTCCTGTGGAGTTTCCTTATCATCAATCTCGTGCTTTCGATGTTCATCTCGGCTACCACCGTGAAGGCCACGATAATGCTGCCGATCTTTATGGTTGTCTGCGCGATCTACGGAGCGTCTGACGGCCACCGCAACAACTTCGGCCGCAACCTCGTGATTCAGAACCTGTTTCAGGTGAACATCGGAGCGAACGCCTTCTACACGGGAAGCGGAGCGCATCTCCTTGCGATCTCGCTGATCTTCGGAGCGTCCGGAGCGAGCCAGTTCGGCTACTCGGACTGGTTGGTGTCCTGCGGCCCGATGAGTCTTCTGATTCTCATCATAGGCCTTCTGCTCGGAATGTACGTCTTCTTCCCGATGAAAAAGGAAGAGCGCGTGCCTCAGATCGACGGCGGTCTTGAGCGCCTGAAGAGCGAGCTGGACGCTATGGGAAAGATGGCCGTAGAGGAATGGAAGGCGGTCGGAATATTTATGGGTGTCCTGATTCTATGGTGTACTGACAGCCTCCACGGGATTGACGCTACCACGGTGGCCTTCATCGGCGCTGTCATCGCCCTGATGCCGGGAATCGGTGTCGTGAAATGGAACGATGTTGACATCCCTTGGCATCTGATGCTCTTCTCCGCCGGAGCCTACACCCTCGGAGCCGGACTGAACATCACCGGCTTGCCGGGCACGATGGTCAACGCCGCCTTCGATTCGATGGGCATCACTGACAACACCCCGTTCTGGGTGCTGTACGTGATCCTGACATTCCTGATGATGTACTCCGGGCTGGTTTTCCAGTCCAAGACAATCAGGACAATGATCTTTGTCCCGATCGCGATGGGAATCGCCGAGCGTTTCGGCTACCCGGCGATCAGTCTCGCGCTTCCGGTCTCTATGCTGATCGAGCACGTCTATGTGCTTCCTTTCAACAGCAAGCCCGCCGCGCTGCTGTACAACACCAACCAGTACAGTATGACGGACGCTTTCAAGTTCGGCATCACGATGATGACGATCTCCTGGGTGATCATCCTTCTTTGGGGAGAGACCGTCCTGCAATGGCTCGGAA
>CAYZKZ010000102.1:0-10725 GCA_964479325.1 uncultured Muribaculaceae bacterium | reverse complement strand
AACGGAATGGCACGGTTACGGAATTAACTGTCATTCAGTGGATTATCAAACACGCCTAATAAACATCCGGCACCTCGACAGGCTCGGTGACCACAAGTTCAGCGGCCGGAAAGTGCCGACTAAAGTGGCATAGACATACCCAATATTCTATGTATCAAGTGAAATGTCATCAATAATTTCCTGTTTCAAAATATTATTCCTAAATTAGGGAGCTAACGATAAGATAACCGCATATTATGTTACTAACACGTCATAAGAGACAGCAAATTGTTCTCCCCCAAAAATCAATGAACCATCCTTTATCATACGCTTGCCTTGCTATCCTGATGTCGGTCCTTTCATTTTCCGCAAAAGCCCAGATTTCCGTTGAAGCTGAGCCACGCGATCCGAGGCAGAAGGCCGTCATTGACGAGGTCAATTACAGATTCACGTACAGAACAAAGTTTTCCGAGGACACTGTAGGCCACAAAAAGTATTACGACAACCAAGTCTTGGAAATAGGTGCCAAGTATGTCCGTTACTATAGCCAATTCGCTGAAGTTATGGACTCCACTTGGTATAAGCATTCGGTTACCGGAGAAAAGAAGTCACCTGGAGGCTCATACAAGCGGACAGAGGATCTTCAGCCGGGAGAGACAGGACAATACGAGGACTTGTTTTTCAACTATCCTGAACGTGGAATTCTTACCGTCATCAATGCCATCAGGAAAAAGACCTACTCTTACTCTGAACCGATACCGTCCTTTGAATGGAAGATGACTGGAAAAACCGCCCAGGTTCTCGGTTATGAATGCAATGAAGCGGTAGCGGATTTTCGTGGCAGGCGATGGCACGCTTGGTTCACTTATGACATTCCTCTGCGCTACGGCCCGTGGAAGTTAGGCGGTCTGCCGGGGCTGATTCTAAAAGCCGAAGATGAAGCCTGCCTCTACACATACGAGCTGATAGGTGTTCAGAAACCAAGTTCGGAGGTAATGTACAAGTACAAGACACCGCAAGTCATCAAATGCGCAAGGGAAGATATCCTGCGCATCAACGATATGCGGTGGCAAGACCCCTACAGGCACGCCACCTCCAATGGCGTCGGTATTATGAAATTCAAGATGAGAGACCCGAACACCGGAAAACTGCGTGATATGACATCTCAGGAATATGCCGCTTATATCGGCTATATTCCTCAAAGGGAATTGAAATAAGGACTCTCCTGACTAAGAGTTATATGGATAGAAAAGCCACGATTGCACTGCTTACCGCAGGATTGCTGCTGCTCGCTCAAACTATTGTCCAGCCCGCTATGGCGCAGACAACAATAAGCGGGATAGTGCGTTATGCGAAGAGCGGTGAGACTGTGGCGGGTGCCAATGTCATATTCCAGACTCCCGACGGGAAGAAGATGTACGGGTTCGACATCACCGGTGCGGACGGGAAATTCCTTTTCGAATATAACAGTTCAGCCGACTCGGTAAGGATAATGGTGACCGGATTCAATCTGAAGAACACTTACCGTATAGTCCGGCTGCCGGCAAAGCCATTGGATTTCCAAGTGGAATTCGAGGAAACCACGCTCAAAGAGGTGGTTGTAAAAGCGAAACCTGTCAAACGACGCGGCGACACCCTAAGCTATATTGTGGGCGCATACGCCGACAGCCTTGTTGACCGATCTATTGGAGACGTGCTGAAGAAGATGCCCGGTATCGATGTCAGCGACGCCGGGCAGATAAGATACAACAACCGGCCGATCAACAAGTTCTACATCGAGGGTTTGGATCTGATGGGAGGCCGTTACGGCGTGGCCGTGAACAATGTCAGAGCCAAAGACATCGCGCTGGTGGAGGTAATGGAGAACCACCAGCCCATAAGGGCGATGGAGGGTTTGGAATATTCCCCCGACGCGGCCATCAACCTGCGGCTAAAGAAGAACGCTAAGGGCAGTTTCATTTCCTCCGTCCAGTTAGGTATCGGCTATAAGCCTTGGCTTTGGAACGGAGAGCTTGCCGCAATGTATTTCACGGGGGAATGGCAGACGATGACGACATACAAAACGAACAATGCCGGACAGGATGTGTCATCCGAACTCGAATCGTTCTACGACCGGTTGGAGAAAGAATACTCAATATTGTCCGTTCACAAGCCGACGACTCCCGACACCGACCGTGAACGTTATATGGACAACGAGACCCACGCCGTCTCTATAAGCAACATCTTCAAGTTAAGCGAGAACTCAGACCGCACACTCAACCTGAATGCGATGTACTTACGAGACCGTCATAGCTTCAAATCCAATTCCCTCACCACATATTATCTTCCAGAAGAGACACCGCTTGAGATTGAAGAGACCACATCCGCCATCGAGACCACTGACGAGACGGAAATCAAGGTCAAATACAACCGGAATGACAAGAATATCTATCTTAGCGAGCAACTGGCGTTCGGGGCTAAATGGGACGATAACTTCGGCAGAGTGCTGAACGGCACGGAGACGGTGGAGCAGCGGTTCGGAATGAGGCAGTCGCACCTACAAAACGACATCCGTTTCATCAAAGTGCTGAACGGTGACATACGTTTGAACTTCACCTCACGCATCAATGCGGCGGAACTGCCTTCGAACCTGAGGATAACTCCTGTCCTGTATCCAGAGATCTTCGGGTATGACGCACAGGAAGCGTTGCAAGAGATGTCCAACCGCAAGTTCCGCACAGACAACAATGTCTTCATCATTAAGACCTTTCCAAAGGTCGGCATAGACCTGCACGCATCGATGGGGTTCTCTGCGGATCTCCAGGAAATGACAAGTGGTCTGTACGATCCTGTGACTGCATCCACTGACGGCAAAGCTGTCCCGGACAGCCTGCGCAATGACACGGACTACCATCGTTTCGACGTTCGCGCGAACCTCGGTATGACTTATCGCCATCGGGATTTCAACATTTCTACAGGCATAAGCCCTGTATATTCATACGTTTTTTCCGAGAATTGCATTTCTGGAGACAACAAGCGCAGGGACAGGGTGTTTTTCAACCCACACATTGGATTGGACTGGAAAATAACGCCCAATCTCAGTTTTCTGGCTTCAGGCAGCCTTATCGGCAACCTCGGAGCGGCCTCGGGCATATACAGCGGTTATATTATGACCGACTACCGATTGATAGGCAGCAGGGATGGCCGAATCGCCGAAGGGTTGCACCAAAGCTACAGTGCGGAACTGCGCTATGCGGATGCCCTGCTGTCCTTGTTCGGATCTGTCAAAGCCGATTACCGGCGGAACGATTCCAATCTGATGTACGGCACGGAATATTTCGGCTCACTGAGCAGAGTGCGGACTTACGACATACAAAACACGTCTCAAGGTTGGGGGATAGAGGGGAAGATTGAAAAGCGGTTCAATGGCATCTCCACGACAGTGGGCATTCCAATAGGCTTGCGCAGGAACTATATGGATGTCCTCCGCCAAGGAACAATTATGAACACCGCCACCTGGAGTCTTCCGATCGGGCTGGAAGTATCTTCGCGGCTTGCCGCCAACGCTTTTCTGGAATATTATGCGAAATATGTGCGGAACGGCAGCGAGATTTTAAGCAGTGATAATGAGCAAATAGATGCCCTCAAAGCCATAAACGCCCTGCACCAGAGGCTACGCTTGGATTTCGTCTTTTTCAAACGGCTTACATTCAAGATATGCGGCGAGCATTATCTCAACGACGCCATCTCCTCCGGAAGCCGGAACATCTTCTTTTTAGACGCGACCCTGAAACTCAAGACTAAGAAGTTAGAGTACATCCTCGAAGGACGCAACCTGCTGGACAACCGCTCCTACAACCAGCGTTCGTGGTCAGACATCACCAATTACCAATACAATTACCTCCTGCGCCCGGTCTCGGTTATGTTCAAGATAAGGTTTAGTCTTGGTACATAAAGGAATATTAAGTTAATGACAGTCAGGTTTCAAATACTCAATGTGGACGGCCACCGTTTGTTCGATCTTCCCCGCACCTATTTTGACGAAGCGATACCGGGATCTAGTCACTCGCTTACGATTGTTCGGAATCGAGACACATTATTCAGAAGCATAACGGTCAATTATTCTTTTGCAAAAGAGGGCCAAGCACATCCTCGTGAGGGGACTCTATTCATCAGGCGAGATTGTTATCACCTGTCAAAAGTCCCATAATCTGCATAATAACCAACGGCTGTCCTGATTATTCTGTCAATGTCCTTTTCTTCGATATTCAATTCTTTCTCAAAAAACTGTGACAGTTCTTCATCCGTATGCACAGTTTCAAGTGCCTTCAGAAGCGTATTATGGCCACATCTTTTTTCTATGAGATCAACGATAACCAATCCTATCAAATAGTTTTTTTGAGTCAGGTTTCCCGTATCAAAGCGATCCCATATTTTAAGGTCTATTTCAGGATGCTGTGCCAGATATTCGCTTAAATCTCTGAAGTGGTTTTGTATCGGAATCCCAATTATCTGCGGATTCTCCGAATAGTATTCTGACAGGCCGTCTGTAAGCAAATGATGCGCGCGTCTGTATTTTGACCGGACAAACCGCATCATTTCGTGTTGATAGAATTCGCCCTGAACCGCATTGGAATATATGATGTTGTTATCTACATCAGTTGTGCCTCCCAGATCCATTGTACTGGACACTGCGGTCTCACCTATGTCATAACCATACCCTTTCAGCCTTTGGGACTCACGGAATCCATCCGAGATATACACATCCAGATGCTTCACGTCAATGTCAAATTTCTGTTGCAAAAACGCCAGGAACTGAACGGCTTTTTTCATTTTGCCCTTATTCCGCTTATATGTCTGGTAATGAAATGTGATGCCCCCTTTCGTCGCTGTCTTCCAGTTCCTCGAATAATAGTCCAGCCAATTGCCCAGAACAAAAGAGCCGTTCGCATCCTTAAATGAAAGGACGTGAGTCGTACACAGCACATAAGGGTACTGTGTGAAATGACCCCAATAATACATTGAATGGATGTCATAGAATTTGTCATCCAAAGGCTTTATGGATAACACAAGATTCTTCAGTTCTCCGTATTTGGCAAGTCCATATAACTCCATATATCCTTCTGAACGAAGCAGGTCATAACTCTTATATTTAACTTTGTCATTTTGATTCCAATAAGGATTGTTATACAAACTGTCTGGAGCACTTAACAGATAATCGTGCCATAGTTGATTAATCTTAACAATGTCTGCGTTCTTCTGGTTGTCAATCTCCACCAAAGAATTGGACTCTATCCTCTGTGCGTGAACATTCAAGGACAAGATCATAGCAAGTATGATACAATAATTAAATTTATTCATAGAATATTAAACTTTATTTTCACTGCACATTGGTTCAATATCAATCATTTAATATGTGACGTCGTTTAGTATTATGCCTCTTATGCAAATATATGATAATAAGGTGATAATAGCAAGGTAGGGAGGATGAATCAACGTTGGCCTGCACCGCCGGGTCTTCGGCACATCGACAGGCTCGGTGACCGAAAGTTCGGTGACTATAGGATAGGCGACAGGATAACAGTTACCATAGAGCTTGCGGTCACTGAGCCTGCGGTCACTGAGCCTGTGGTCACTGAGCTTGCGGTCACTGAGCTTGCGGTCACTGAGCTTGTCGAAGTGCCGAAGCGCCGAGATACCGAAGCGCCGAGATACCGAAGCGCCGAGATACCGTCGCTATCAATTAACCGCAAAAATGTGTAGATTCGCGGTACATTTTTAGCAGCAAGCGGCGGCGTATGTCAAAAATAGATCTCACAGAACTTTTGGAACGGCACGGAGTGAAGGCCACGGCCAACAGGCTGATCGTGGCGAGGGCACTTTTCGAGGAAGAGCGGCCGCTCAGCCTTATGGAGCTGGAGGACAAGATCGGAAGCATCGACAAATCAGGAATATTCCGAAGCCTCACCCTGTTCAAGGAACACCACCTGGTCCACACGATCGAGGACGGAGGCGACGGCACACGCTACGAGCTTTGCCTTAGCCACGACTCAGGGCACGACGAGGACACGCACGTCCACTTCTTCTGCGAGAAGTGTCACAGGACGTTCTGCCTTGAGGACATCCACATCCCGCCGGTGACCCTCCCGGAAGGGTATTCAGAAACCACGGCTAACTACCTTGTCAAAGGAATATGCCCGCGGTGCTCAGAGGAAAGCTATGGAAAGGAATAAACTGAATGGACATCTGGCCCTGCTTGCGGCCTACACGATCTTCGGGGTCAACATAGTCCTTACCAAAGACATCTCCAACTCTGGAGTGGTCTCCCCCATCGCCTTGTTCACGCTGCGGGCGATAGGCGCTTCGGCGCTTTTCTGGCTGGTCTCGCTCTTCACGCCTAAAGAGAAGGTTCCGGCCAAGGATTTAGGGCTGATAGCCCTCGCTTCCATATTCGGTCTCTTCATCACCCAGTACACATTCCTGAAAGGAATCACGATGGCGACCTCAATCGACGCCTCGATCATCGGAACGCTCGGCCCGATCTTCACGATGTTCTTCGCGTTCATATTCGTGAAGGAGCCGATCACAGCGAAGAAGGCCGTCGGGGTCGGAATCAGTTTCGTCGGGATCATATTCCTGATTTTCAATTCAGCGCACAGTCACAACGGGGTCGAATCGACGCAGCCGTTAGGGTTCATCCTGCTATTCCTGAACAGCATCAGTTTCTCGCTTTACCTCGGGGCTTTCAGGCCGCTCATCCAGAGATATTCGGTCATCACTTTTATGAAGTGGATGTTCCTGTTCTCGCTTCTGATGTCGCTGCCGCTGTCGGTCGGTGACCTCATCCGCACCGACTATTCCGCCATCCGGCTTCCGCAGGCCCTGGAAATAGGATTTTTAGTCTTTTTCGCCACGTTCGTCGCCTATTTCCTGATCCCGGTAGGGCAGAAAAACGTGCGTCCCACCATCGTCGCGATGTACACCTACCTGCAACCTATCCTGGCCTGCCTGCTCAGCGTCCTCGGAGGAATGGACACGATGACCTGGCAGAAAGTGGCGGCGATAGTTATGGTGTTCAGCGGGGTAGCGGTCGTCAACAGAAGCCGCTCGGCATCCCATTCTCAAGAGCAAACCATTAAAAATCAATGAATATGAAGAAAATCATAGCAACTTTGGCGGCAATCTCGCTTGCAGCCGCCTCTTTCGCACAGGAAGTCGTGAAGCTTCCTGAGCCGGACAAGAATGTGTCAATGACCCTTTACCAGGCTCTCAGCCAGCGGGCGTCAGTCCGCGATTTCTCGGACGAGCAGATCAGCGATGCCACTCTGTCACAGCTTCTCTGGGCGGCCGCCGGTGTCAACAGAGAGGACGGCAGGCTGACCGTCCCGTCGGCGATGAACACCCAGGAGGAACTCATCTACGTCTGCCGCGGGGACGGAGCGTGGCTTTTCAACTCCAAGGAGAACACTTTGACCCAAGTCACCGGCAAGGACATCCGCAAGGAACTGGCCGGAAGGCAGGAATCCGTAGCGAAGGCTCCGGTGTTCCTCGTCATTGTCAGCGACCTGAACAAGTACAAGTTCAAGGACAAGAAGACAGCCACGTTCGGAGCGATCGACGCCGGGTACGTCTCGCAGAACATCTGCCTGGCCTGCGAGGCACTCGGTCTGGCCACCGTTCCGAGAGGAAGTATGAGCCACGACGCTGTCGCAAAGGAGCTCGGACTGAAGGAAGGACAGGAACTTTTGCTCAACCACCCTGTAGGACACAAGAAAAAGTAATACTACTTACTATATAGTACAAAAGGTTTTATATTCTTAAAATATAAGCATTTATGCCCTCGCTCAAAGTTTAGCGGGGGCTAATTTCTTTGTAACGGGAAGTGAATTTATGTGATTTTTTACTACCTTAGCGGATTGTTAAGAAATGAGACAATGGCTATAACAACCAAGGAAGTGATTAGCAGGCAGGATCTGAGACGTTTCGTCCGGTTTCCTAACGAGCTGTATGCGGGCAGCGAATACTACGTCCCACAGATCGAGTCTATGGAATTGGACACGCTCACACCGGGCAAAAACCGGGCCTTCGAGGTCTGCGAAGGAAAGTATTGGCTGGCATACGATGAGAACGGCGAGATTGTCGGAAGAGTCGCAGGAATCATCAACTATAAGTACAACAAGAAAGTCGATAAGAAAATCTGCCGTTTCGGTTGGATTGATTTCATTGAGTCACAGGAAGTTGTCCACGCCCTTTTAGAAAAGGTGAAGGAATATGCCGCCGAGAAGGGGATGGAGGTGATCGAAGGGCCTGTCGGATTCTTGGAGTTCGACATCTCAGGTGTCCTTGTGGAAGGATTCGACCAGCTCCCTACCGCCTACGGAAAGTACAACGCCCCGTACTACGAGCCGATGATCCTCAACGAGGGCTTCGTGAAGGAGACCGACTTCGTGGAGTACAGGATCACTGTTCCGGACAACCTTGACCGCTATTTCCATTTCGCCGAGATGATCGGTGAACGCTACAATCTCCGCGAAGGCGACTACAAGAACAAAAACGAGCTGCTCCATAAATATGCCGACGGGATATTCCGTGTTATGAACGAGTGCTACTCCGTCCTCCACGGATTCTCCGAGCTCTCCCCCGCCCAGTGCGAGGACCTCAAGGATCAGTTCTTCCCGAATCTGAATCTGGACTATGTCTCTGTCATCGTTGACCAGGACGACAAGGTGGTCGGCTTCGGAATAACGCTTCCGTCCCTGTCCAAGGCATTACAGAAAGCCAAGGGGCATCTGTTCCCGTTCGGATTCATCCACATTCTGAAAGCCCTCAGGTGCAACGACACGATTGACGCGCTTCTGATCGCGATCTCCAACGAGTACAAGGAGAAGGGAGTCAACGCGATGATCATCTCCAAGATCGGCAAGGGAATGCACAAGAACGGAATAAAATACGTGGAGAGTACCCGCGAGCTGGAGGAGAACCACAACGTACAGAACCTGTGGGGCAAATTCGAGCATCACCTCCACAAAAGAGCCAGAATCTACACCAAGAACATCTAACACATAATTATTATGGCTGACAAGAAAGCGGAAAGAATACAGACCTCCATCCTTAACGGGGTCGAGAAGAAAGCCCTTGTCTGGCTGGCCGAGAGACAGCCGAAATGGGTAGTGTCGGACACACTGACATTCATCGGCACTTTAGGCGCCATAATGATCGGGGCCGGATACATCCTTTGCGGGATCAACATCAACTTCCTGTGGCTCAGTTGCTTCGGGTTCATCGTCAACTGGTACGGAGACTCTCTGGACGGGACTCTCGCCAGAGTACGCAAGACCCAGAGGCCGATTTACGGCTACTACCTTGACCACACGGTTGACTGCATCAACGAGGCGTTTATGTTTGTAGGCCTCGGACTGTCTTACCTGATGCGCCTTGACATCGCTCTGATGATTTTTGTGGTCTATCTCTGCCTCACCGTAAACGTCAGCGTGAACGCTCACCTGAAGAGTGAGTTCCGTCTCACCTACGCCAAGCTCGGGCCAACGGAGTTCAGGGTGATAGCAATCATACTGACCTCTCTTTTCATATTCATAAAGCCACTCAGGGAATTCGAGTCTGTCATCAATGTTTTCGGCAGGACAGTGGAACTGAGGGCCTTGGATGTGGCCGGTCTTGCGATTCTTGCCCTTCTTGTCGTGATTTATCTCGTGACGATCATCACCGATGCAAGAGGCTACGCCAAGATGGATCCTATGCCTAAGAGAGACGACAAGTAATGCCGCTTCTTCCGGTAGAACAGATAAAGCAAATGGCGCCGTTCTTCAAAGGGAAGACCGGCGACTTTGTCGTCAACGCACTACGCAAGATTCTCTCGATCAAGACGTTGTCCGACATCTACGACACCATCGACAGTCATCAGGGCGCTGATTTCGCAGGCGCTCTTCTTGACAAGCTCGGAGTCAACTACCTTTTAGGCGGATCGGAGAGGCTCTCAAATCTGCCTGACGGTCCCTTCATCACGGTCAGCAACCACCCCTACGGCGGGATGGACGGTGTGATACTCATCGACCTCATCGGACATCTCAGGCCGGGATTCAAGGTGATGGTGACAGAGTTTCTGGCACTCGTGGAGGCTTTGAGGCCAAGTCTGATCGTGGTCAATCCCAAGAACAATCTCAACAAAGGCACGACGGCGAAGAACATCCAGGGCGTGAGAGAGGTTCTGGAAAGGCTGCGCGATGGAGAGCCGGTCGGCTTCTTTCCATCGGGAGCCGTCTCCGACCTTCACCTTAAAGAGATGAGAATCAGGGACAGGGAATGGCAGGAGGCGGTTCTCCGTCTGATTCAGAAAGCAAAGGTGCCGATCATTCCAGTCAGGTTCTTTGATCACAACTCGATGTGGTTCTACAACCTCGGACTGATCGACTGGAGAGTCAGGCTGATGCAGTTGCCGCACGAGCTGGTCAACAAGAAACATAGGAGAATCAGGGTTGGGGTCGGCGAGACAATCAGCGTTGACGAGCAACTCAGGCACACTGACATCAAGGATTTCGGGGCTTTTCTCAGAGGCAAGGTCTATGATATGCCTCTTCCTGAGGACTTTGTCAGGTACAAGGATTTCATCGCCGCCACGCGGTAAGATGACCGGCACCGGAAAAGCCACAGACAAATATTCACTTTCAAATATTCACTTTTTTAGCTTCGGCCGCTCGCTTGTTATGTGATTTTTTGTATATTTGCAGCCGGAACGGGGTATTAGCTCAG
>CAYZKZ010000101.1:0-10860 GCA_964479325.1 uncultured Muribaculaceae bacterium | reverse complement strand
GACTACCTGCGGCTCTACGAGGAGTGCCTAAAGAATTAACACCACACAATCAACAACATAAAACGCCGAATGAAAATACTGCAATTAGGAAAATTCTACCCGGTTTTGGGAGGGGTGGAGAAGGTTATGTTCGACATCACGGAGGGACTTTCGGAGGCCGGGGTGGAGTGCGATATGATGTGCGCCACTTCGGATGAAGCGGAGTCAAGGGTTGTCAGGCTCAACCCGCACGGGAAGATCTTATGCTGCCGCACCTGGACAAAGAAGGCAAGCACGACCATCGCGCCGTCGATGGTCACGGAACTGCGGCGGCGGACTAAGGACTACGACATCATCCACATTCATCATCCGGACCCGATGGCGGCGCTCGCACTGCTGCTCTCCGGCTACAAGGGCAAGGTGGTGCTGCACTGGCACAGCGACATCCTCTCACAGAAACTGCTGCTGCGGTTCTACCTGCCGATCCAGAACTGGCTCGTCAAAAGGGCCGACGCGATCGTCGGGACCTCACCGGTCTATCTTGCGGAATCGCCTTACCTTCAGAAGGTTCAAGGCAAAACCCGCTGCATCCCGATCGGAATCACACCCAACAAAGGCGACAGCGCCAAGGCGCAAAAAATAAGAAACGAATATCCCGACCGCAGAATCGTCTTCACTCTCGGACGGCTTGTCGAGTACAAGGGCTACCGCTACCTCGTCGATGCTGCAAAGTACCTTGACGACAGCTATGTCATCCTCATCGGAGGAAGCGGGCCGCTGAAGGATGAGCTTGAGAGACAGATCAAGGAATCCGGTGTGGAGAATCGAGTCCGGCTGTTGGGCAGAGTCCTGGACGAAGACCTCCCGTCCTACTACAAAGCCTGCGACCTGTTCTGTCTCAGCAGCATAATGAAGACCGAGGCATTCGGGATCGTCCAGATCGAGGCGATGTCCGAGGGCAGGCCATTGATCGCCACTAAGATTCCCGGGTCAGGTGTCTCCTGGGTCAATGAGGACGGAGTCTCCGGAATCAATGTTCCACCTCGCGACGGGAAGGCTCTCGCGGAGGCCATCAGGACAATTACAAAGGATGACCGCACCTGGAAAAAATACAGCGAAGGTTCGCTCAGAAGGTTCTCAGAAATCTTCACAAAAGAGAAAATGCTGAAAGGTTGCCTTGATTTATACTCAGAATTATTATCTTTGTAGGTTGGATTGATGATTGGCTCCGGTGACGACCGGACCAAAGCGGATGAACGGTACAAGAATATACTGATTAAACAATTACTTATGAGTGGAAACGCTATGTCGCCGGACGAGAATGGAATCGTGATGACAATACACTCCGAAGGGCAAACCGAAAAAGACAAGATGAGAGCCTTTAACGACAACCTTAAAAGAATCTTTGACTGCGCGGCGAGCTGCGGAGGAATGATCGTCTTCTCCCCTCTTATCGCCGCGATCTACATTGCCATAAAATGCGACAGCAAGGGACCTGCCATATTCAAGCAAGAGAGAATCGGACGAGGCGGCAAGCCTTTCACACTGTACAAGTTCCGGTCGATGGAGGTCACCTCCGAATCGGACGGTAAACCAGCGCTGTGCAGGCACGACGACGCAAGGCTCACAAAGGTCGGCAAGTTCATCCGCGAACACCATCTTGACGAGTTGCCGCAACTGTGGAATGTCGCCAAAGGGGATATGAGCTTCGTCGGGCCAAGACCTGAGAGGCAGTACTACATCGACAAGATTATGGAGGTCAACCCTGACTACGAGAAGCTTTACGCTCTTCGCCCGGGACTGTTCTCCTACGCCACACTCCACAACGGCTACACAGACACCCTTGAGAAGATGCTCAAAAGGCTCGACTACGATCTGGAGTACCTTGAGACACGCACACTGTCGATGGACACGAAGATCATCTTCCAGACTGTCTGGTCAATCCTTAGCGGAAAGAAATTCTAAATTTCTGAATATGAAGCTGAATACTTCGTTGCAGATGCGGCGCATCGGAAGCAAAAGCGTGATCGTCAGGGCGGTGGATGGAGAGGTCAACCTGACCGATGTCATCAGCCTTAACGAGACGGCCGCAAGGCTCTGGGAAAGTTTCCTCGGCAAGGAATTCACGGAAGAGGAGATGGTGGATTGGGTCTGCGGGGAATATGATGTCGAGGCCTCGGTGGCGAAGGATGACATCCACAATCTTTTGGCGAGATGGAAAGAGTACGGAATGCTTTCCTGACCCTTCTTCAAAGCGGACTGTGGGGGCGCGATCCGGTCACGGAAGACTTTGCGGGGCTGTCAGACGAGGAATGGGACGAGATTTTCAGGATGTCGGGAAGACAGACTGTGACAGGAATTGTCTTTGACGGAATATGCCGTCTTCCGGAAGAGTCTCAGCCTTCGGAGAGGCAGTTCGCCGGTTGGGTCGTGGCGGTTGACATGATAGAGACCGGCAACAGGAGAATGAACGCCGCACTGAAAGAGTTGGCCGCGCTGTTCGCAGGGAACGGGCTGTGGCCGGTACTTCTGAAAGGCCAGGGAATCGCGGCACTCTACCCTACCCCGGCTCACAGGGAATGCGGAGACATCGATTTCTACTTTTCCAGCCATCGGCCGCTGAGCTTGCCGAAGCGTCCTTCATCCGAAGTCACCAATGACTGTCCCTTCGACAGGCTCAGGGACCGGGCGGAGGAGATTATTGAGTCTAAAGGCATCAAGGTCAGCAGGATGCCGGACGGAAGCCTTAGCTACAGTTGGAAAGGAATAGAGATCGAGCATCATCCTTCTGTCGTGGATCTGAACTCGCCGCGGCTGAAGAATTGGGTCAAGACTCTGGACAACGATCCGGGATTCGTTCCGTCGTCATTGGCGGGCGGGCTGTGGGAGCCGTCACCGGAACTCAACGCATTGCTGCTGAACACGCATATTCTTAAACACGCCATTGGAAAAGGGATCGGTCTGAGGCAGATGTGCGATTTGGCGATGGCGTACCACCGGATGAGCGAGGAAGAGAAGAGTGCCGAAAGGGGCGAAAGAATATTCAGTCTTTACCGCCAGGCGGGGATTCTGAAATGGAGTCGGCTGCTGCATTCGTTTTTGGTCGGGGTGATCGGGCTTCCGGAGGAGGAACTGCCTTATTCAGAAAGGGATGTCGATTACGCTCCGCTGATGACGGTGGTGGAGGAAGGTGGAAATTTCGGGCAGTACCGATCAGGAGGTTATGAGGGATCGGGGGTCCGGCCCTTCGACGGGCTCAGGGACCGGAAAGGGGCTGGCACTCGGCCCTTCGACGGGCTCAGGGACCGAGGAGGGGCGATCCGCAGAAAGTTAGCGACGGCAGGGATGTTCTTCAGGAGGGCGGGGTTCTCGCTGAGATACGCTCCGGGAGAGGCGTTCTGGATGTTTACGGAACTGGTTAAAGGACAGTTCAGGAAATAGAGGGGCTTACAATGGAAGAGACGGTTTAGGAAATAGAGGAGTTTATAAGAAAGAGACGGTTCCGAAAATAGAGGTGTTTATAAGGGAAGAGACGGTTCACGAAATAGAGGGGCTTAATAAGGGGATTAATAAAGTATAAGAAGATAAAATCGGGATTCACAAGGAAGAATATCAAGAATCGGGATTAAAAGGGGAAAAGCAATGGACGAGGCACGGAAATATTCCTACAAAGTGGCTGGGCTGACCTTTTCGGTTGAGGCTCCGGAGTGTTATGACATTCCGAAGCTGCTGCCGTCGTTCGCCTCGTTCCAAGTCGGGGAATCAAGTCACAGCTTGGTGAGATTGCCGAACGAGAGGCTGTTCCGTTTCACGGTTCAGGCGGAGCCGTTGGAGATTCCCGAGGACGCTGAAAAGGTCGAGGAGGACGTGAACGATATGGGACGCACAAGGCTGAGCAAGACCGGAGACGGGAGATACTGCCTTGAACTGAGCTACAACGACTGCCCCGGAAGACAGCCGGGCGGGAACGACGGCGGGATATTCATAACAGATTCGTCGTTTTCGTCCGTCATCGCCTCCGTCAGTCCGGAAGCGCGGGACTGCGGGTCCATCATTTCGTCGATGCTCCGCATAGCGTTCGCGCAGGCAATCATTTCCCGTGACGGAATCTCGCTTCACGCGTCCACTGTCGCCGCCGACGGAAAGGCGTTCCTTTTTCTCGGAAAGAGCGGGACAGGGAAAAGCACCCACTCAAGGATGTGGCTCAGGAATATTCCCGGATCGCACCTTCTCAACGACGACAATCCGGCGGTGCGTGTCATCGGCGGCGAAGTCATCGCTTTCGGGACTCCGTGGAGCGGGAAGACCCCTTGCTACCGCAACGAGTCCTATCCGGTCGGAGGAATCGCGAGAATTGTCCGGGGCGACGTTGACATATTCACAAAAAAAGATGAGGTGGCGGCCTTTGTCACGCTTCTTCCGAGTTGCTCCGTCGTCCACAGTGACGCGGCGTTGCAGTCCCGGCTTTGCGACACGGCCGCGAAGATCATCGAGTCGGTTCCGGTCGGCGAGATAAAATGCAGGCCTGACGACGAATCGGCCATAGTTTGCTATAATAATTTAAAATCACTTATAAAATGAAAAACAGAATTTTGTTTCTGATCCTGTTGGCATTCTTCGCTGTCTCCTGCGGCTCGGCGAAGAAATACGTTTATCTTAATGATATGACTCCAGGGCAGGAGTATCCTTTCGACGCGGCCCACGAGGCTGTCATCCAGGCGAATGACAGGCTCAGCATCACTGTCAGCTGCAAGCAGCCTGAACTCGCCATTCCGTTCAACATCCAGAGCGGATCGTTCAGGGTCTCCTCTGACGGCACGGCTTCGTCATCATCGATTCCGGACGAGAAAGGCTACAAGGTTGACAACAAGGGCGACATCGAGTTCCCGATTCTCGGAACGATTCACCTTGAAGGACTTACGCTCAGCCAGGCTTCCGAAAGGATTAAGACTTTGATCATCGACGGCAACTACATCAAGTCGCCGCTCGTGAGCATAGAGTTCCTGAACTTCAAGTACACGGTCTGGGGGGCTGTCTCACAGAACGGAACATTCACCGTTGACAACGGCAGGATCACGCTGCTTGAGGCGATCGCCAACGCCGGTGACCTCACCAGCAAGGCAAGGCTCGACAGGGTGGCCGTCATCAGGGAGGTGGACGGCAACAAGCAGATCTACTTCCACGACATCCGCAACAGCGACATTCTCCAGTCCCCTTGCTTCTTCCTCCAGCAGAACGACATCATCTATGTCCAGCCGAAGTACGGCAAGAAGGACAAGGAGGACAGGACTCTCCAGGTAACCACACTGTTTATGAGCGCCATCACCACGATCAGTTCCGTCATCTGGGCGACCTCGTCGATAATGCACAAGTAAATAACTTCTCCCGAGAATATGCAGACAAACAACACAACCGAGAGAAACGATCAGGATGTCAACATCCTGGACATCCTCGTCTATCTCCTTTCAAAATGGAAATGGTTCCTCATTTCCGTCGTGGTCTTCGGAGGATTGGCCTGGTTCCAGTACGCCAGGACACCTAAGACCTATTTCCGTTCGGCCACGGTCATCATCAAGGATCCGTCCAACAAGATCTCCTCAGCCGGTCTGGACCGCTACGACAACTACATCAACAAGGTCAACGTCGCCAACGAGATCCTTCAGTTCCGCTCAAAGAAACTTATGCGGGAGGTCGTTAGGCGTGTTGACGCAGACATCGACTACAAGGTCAAGGAAGGCCTCCAGATGACGGAGCTCTACAAGAAGTCCCCTGTCTCGGTCAAGTTCCTGGACACGACTCCGGAGATGCACCTGACTATGGCCGTCACGCCTCTTGACAGCGGCAAGGTGATCATCTCCGATTTCGCCGGCGACGAGAGCGGCAAGAAATGGACGGTGGCGATGAAAGACACAGTCAACATCGAAGGCACAAGGCTCATCGTCGCGCCGACCAACTACTACACGGCGTCCTGGAAGGGCGAGAGAGTCCACGTCACAAAGAACCCGTTGTCATCCGTTGTCGGCTACTTCACCTCAAGCCTCGGCATCAGGCAGGAGGAAGACGAGGCCTCAATACTCACGCTTTCCCTCAAGGATCGTTCGGCGGCAAGGGCTGAGGATGTTCTGAATATGCTGATCTCGGTCTATAACGAGGAGGCCATCAACGACAAGAACCAGGTGGCGATCAACACCGCCGAGTTCATCAACGAGCGTCTCATCATCATCGAGGGCGAGCTTGGCGGCGTGGAGTCCAATCTTGAGTCCTTCAAGCGGGAGAACAAGATCGTCGATCTGGGAACGACGGCCGGAATGTACGTCGGCGAGAGCCAGAAGTACAACACCGACGTGATGGAGCTTGAGACACAGCTCAGGCTTGCGAACTACATCAAGGACTACCTCACTGACCCGACAAAGGAGATCGACCTGATTCCGGCGAACACCGGTATCAGTGATATGAACATCGAGAGCCAGATCGCCCAGTACAACACAGTCAAGCTGCGCCGCGACAAACTCATCGAGGACAGCAGCGAGAAGAACCCGGTGGTGGAGGAGCTCAACGCCTCGCTCAGGGCTATGAAGCAGTCGATCATCCGCGCCGTTGACAATATGATCGTCAGCATCAACGTCCGTCGCAACGACGCCCAGTCCCGTGAGTCCCAGGCTCAGTCGAGGGTCTCATCCATCCCGACAAAGGAACGCCAGATGCTTTCCATCGAGCGCCAGCAGAAGATCAAGGAGTCTCTTTACCTCTTCCTCCTGAACAAGCGTGAGGAGAACGCCCTTTCGCAGGCGATGGTGGATAACAACGCGAGGGTCATCGACGGCGCGTCCGGGCCTAACGGGCCGATAGCCCCTAACAGGAACAAGATCCTGCTGCTCGGATTGCTGCTCGGACTCGCGGTTCCAGGCGTGATCTTCCTTATGGTTATGTTCCTTGACACTAAGATCCGCACCAAAAAGGATCTCCAGGGCAAGGTCACGGCTCCGTTCCTCGGAGTCATTCCGGAGGAGGACAAGGACAGCGAGAACCTTACCTCGGAGGCGTTCAAGATCGTTCGTACGAATATGTCGTTCCTCTCTCGCAAAGACAGGAAAGTGCAGGTGATAATGTGTACCTCATTCAGTTCCGGAGACGGTAAGACATTCATCTCCGGCAATCTTGCAAAGAGCTACATCACAGCCAAGAAGAAGGTCGTGCTGGTTGACCTTGACATCCGCAAGGGAACTCTGACGTCCCACTTCGGCAAGCACCATCATCACACACAGGGTGTGACCAACTTCCTGGCCGACACTGACATCCAGCTTGACGACATCATTCTGCACGACACCGGAATCGAGGGTCTCGACCTGATCCCGTCAGGATCCATCGCCCCTAATCCGGCCGAGCTTCTGATGGACGAAAGGCTGGACGAGATGTTCACCGAGCTCCGCTCCCGCTACGACATCATCATCACCGACTCGGTTCCTGTCGGTCTCGTGGCGGACGCAACCATCGCCAACCGCGTAGCCGACCTGACCCTCTTCGTTGTCAGGGCCGGCCGACTCGACCGCCGTCAGCTTCCTGACATCGAGTCGATGTACCAGGAGCATAAACTTACGAATATGTCCCTGCTTCTCAACGGTGCCGATTTCCATCACCACGGCTACGGGTATGGTTACGGTTATGGCTATGGCTACGGCTATGGCTATGGCTACGGTTACGGCTACATCGACGGCAAGAAAAAGAAGAAAAGAGGCTGACAGTAGAGGCTGACATCAAGCGGGGCCCTGCGGAAATCTCTGAAAAGAGTTTTTCCGCAGGGTTCCGTCATTTATGTTGGAAAAAGTTCGTACATTCGCGTAAGACTCGCTAAAAGACACCGATTATGCTTTACCCGATTGGAATACAGAGTTTTGAGAACATTCGAAGGAAGGGGTATGTCTATGTTGACAAGACCGGGCTGATTTTCCGGCTTGCTGAGACGGGGAAATATTACTTCCTGAGCCGTCCGCGCAGGTTCGGAAAGAGCCTCCTGCTGTCAACTATGGAGGCATATTTCCAAGGGAAGAGGGAGCTGTTCGAGGGGCTGGAGATAGCGGCGCTGGAGAAGGAATGGACGGAGTATCCCGTGCTGCACCTGGACTTCGGAGGGAACGCCTACGACCGGGAAGATGTCGTGGCGAAAGTACTCGACAACGCCCTGACCAAATGGGAGAAGGAATATGGTTGCGAGAACCGGTCCGGCGTAGCGGGGCTGAGGTTCAGCAATGTGCTTGAGGCCGCCCACGACCTGACCGGACGGCAGGTCGTCATCCTGATCGACGAGTATGACAAGCCTATCATCGACAACCTCGGCAGGCCGGAACTTAGGGAGCGGTTCAGGGAGACACTCCAGGGATTCTACAGTGTGATGAAGTCAAAGGACGCGTTCATACGGTTCGGGTTCCTCACCGGGGTCACAAAGATCGGGAAGATGAGCGTGTTCAGCGGGCTGAACAACCTCAGGGACATCTCGATGGAAAGCGAGTACGCAGACATCTGCGGAGTCTCCGAGAAAGACCTGACCGAATACTTCAGCGTGAGCGTCGCCGAGCTTGCCGAAAGGAACAATCTTTCAGAGGAGGCGTGCTACGCCAAGCTAGCCCAGATGTACGACGGCTACCACTTCAGCGAGGACTCCACGGGGGTTTACAACCCGTTCAGTCTGCTGAACACCTTCGCGAGTATGAAGTTCAAGGAGTACTGGTTCGAGACCGGCACCCCGTCATTCCTCGTCGAGGTGATGCGGCGCACCTCCTACGACATCACGAGGCTCTCCGACCAGGAGGCCGACACATCACTCCTCTCGGACATCGACTCCGCCTTTCTCAACCCGGTGCCGTTGCTCTACCAGAGCGGCTACCTCACAATCAAGGGCTTCGACCCGGATTTTCAGATCTACCACCTTGGATTCCCTAACCTCGAGGTCAGGCACGGGTTTCTGAACTATCTGATGCGATTCTACGCGCCGGTGGAGAACGACTCCCCTATGACACTGATCAGCAGGATGACGAGGGACGCGCGGGCCGGGCGGCCGGAAGAGATGATGGAGCGGCTCGACGCGCTGTTCGCCAGAACCTCCTACCAGATTCAGGCAGACTGCGAGAAGGACTTCCAGTACGCTATGTACATCATATTCGAGCTTATGGGGGAATATGTCGAGGTCGAGAGAAGCACCTCTGACGGACGGATCGACATACTCATCCAGACCCGAGACTTCGTCTATGTCATCGAGGTCAAGACCGACTCGTCGGCAGAAGAGGCGCTGAGGCAGATCGAGGAGAAGGGCTATGCCCGCCCGTTCGCCGACGGCGGCAGAAAGGTCTTCCGCATCGGCTTGAACTTCTCCACGAAGAGCCGCCGCATCGACGGCTGGAAGGTGGTGTGAGCATCAGCCCGCGCCCCCGCCCGGCCATAGAGCCCGCCGAAGTGACCGCATTGAACCTTGCACTCACGAAAGCGAGACTGACCAAATCAGCGTAACCGAAAATCACAGCATACACCGCCGCCCGGTCACTGAGCCCGCCGAAGTGACCGCTGCGAACTTCAGCAATCAGCAGGCAGGCACGCAGCGCGACACCACGGCCTACACTCAAGAAAGCGAGACAAGCAATATCGTCCGTGGCAGGCAAACGTCTGACAATCAAATAAATATAGCACCCTACTTCCCTGCCAAATACCCGGAAGTAGGGCATAACATATCTCTGACAATCAGCATATTAGCCGCCACGGGCTGTGTGATGAGGCAGTCGGAAAAGGGAACAGCTGACAGAACACCTCGATGAAGTCAACAATCTCAACAACAGCCACATAACCGAAATCGTAACACACACAGCCGCCCGGTCACTGAGCCTGCCGAAGTGACCGCTGCGAACATCCGCACTCAGCAGGACGGCAAGCAGTGCGACCGGACGCCCTGAACCCACAAGCGAGACAGGGAAACGCCCGTGGCAGGCAAACGTCTGACAATCAAATGAATATAGCACCCTACTCCCCTGCCAAATACACGGGAGTAGGGCATAACATATCTCTGACAATCAGCATATTAGCCGCCACGGCGGTGATGAGGCTGTGTCGGAAAAGGGGACCGACACAATCTCAACAACAGACTCATAACCGAAATCGTAACACACACAGCCGCCCGGTCACTGAGCCTGCCGAAGTGACCGCTGCGAACATCCGCAATCAGCAGGCAGGCACGCAGCGCGATACCACGGCCTGCACTCTCGAAAGCAGAAAAAGCGGCATCGCCCGTGGCGGACAAACGTCTGACTATCAAATGAATATAGTAACCTACTCCCCTGCCAAATACCCGGGAGTAGGGCATAACATATCTCTGACAATCAGCACATTAGCCGCCACGGAGCTTGTGATGAGGAGCGGGACGGCAAAAGACACTGGGTGAGATCACGGACAGACGAGCGAGAGAGGGGTTTCAAGAAAGGTGAGCAAAAGTAGAGGACGAGACGGGGATGCGAATGGGACAACCGGGATAAGGAGCAAAAGGAGTGGCAAAGGCGGGCAAGCGAAAGGGGCGACTTGGATAAGATCCTGGACAGATAGCGAGAGAGGGGTTCGAGAAAAGGTGAGCAAAAAGGTGGACGGGAAGGGGAAACGTCCGTGGCGGACAACAGTCTGATTATCAAACGAATATAGCACCCTACTCCCCTGCCAAACACCTTGGAGTAAGGCATAACATATTCCTAATAATCAGCATATTAGCCGCCACGGGGCTTGTGATGAGGAACAGGACGGCAAAAGACACTGGGTAAGATCACGGACAGACGAGCGAGGTTTTCTATTAAGGTGCGCAACGAGGTTGCGGTGTAGGGGAAACGTCCGTGGCGGACAACAGTCTGATTA
>CAYZKZ010000100.1:0-10908 GCA_964479325.1 uncultured Muribaculaceae bacterium | reverse complement strand
CTGCTCGGCGGGATATTCATTATTTACTGGAATAATTCCTTGAATGAGGTCGCAAGGTCTTTGATGACAAGGCCGCGGAAGAGCCAATGGCACATCCCGCCGGGAATCCGTTGCATCGAGCCTTCGTTGAGGTTCAGGATGTAGAGCGGTCTGATCCGCCAACTGTAGTTGTAGCGGTTCTGCCAATCGTACATACAGTACTCCCACCACCTGGAGTCTCCTCTCCACCATTCTCCGGTGACGAATCCGTGTTCCAGCCCCCATTTTGTGGCTCCGAGGGCATTGGGATGGCCGCATTGGTTGTAGATATATTCAGGAGCCATTCCGAGGTCCAGTACCTTTCCGAGCGTGACCCTGCACACTATGATGGTTCCGCTTGAGTAGTGTTTGGCGGTCGCGCGCGCCGGAGCGAAGTAGATTCCGTTGCCTGCGAAATTGCCGCCGCCGACGTTCCATATTCCCGAAAGTCTCCCTGCGTAGCCGCCTGATTGCGTGATCGCGACGCAGGCGTCCTCGTTTGTTCCGTGGTACAGGGTCAACGCCGGAGCCAGTGTGTCGGCCGCTGTCCAGACAAGGCTTTCAATCAGGGTAAGGCTTCCGTGAAAGATGACGTATTTCAGAAACCTCCAGGGAATGAGCAGGATAAGTAGAGCGTCGTTGTCCGCTCCCTCATTGTCTTTGCTTGGCAGGATGACCTCCAAAAGGTAGTTGTACAGCTCGAAGGAGCAGTGCGCCGCGACGTTGTAGTAGAGGGCGTTGATGAACCGCAGCGGCGTGAGAATGACGTAGAGCGGCACTTTGACGATGCTCCAGATTATTCTTCTGCGCCGGTTGATCCGGTCATTGCCCTTGTTCCTCCTGTAGATGTCTCTCCACGGTTTGGCGAGGAATCTCTGGATCCAGTTCAGGATGTAGAATGGGATGTTGACCAGCCAGTAGAGTTTGTACATCAGCTTGCTCAGAATGTACATCACGACGACGGAAGCCCTCTGGATCAATTTGATGATGACGACCGCGATGATGATCCTGACAATCCACATTATGATTCCGCCGAGTGTGATTCCGCTGTGTTTCACCTTCTGCGCCGCCGGTGTTTCAACCGCGTCGACGTAGGTGAGGTAATCCGCTGAGACGTAGGCCGTCCGCGAGTTGTAGCTGATCTCCGCCCATCCGCTGTCCGTGATACGCTCCACCCTGACCGCCTCGCCCTCAGCCAATGTCCCGAGCCTCTGAGACTTAGCCCCGTCCGAAGCCCTGACATTCACCCTCGTGGTAGTCTGGTAAACCGCCGGAAATTCCCCCCGCTCCGCCGCCCCCGTCCCCGCCGCCGTCCCCGACACGGCAAAGAGAATGGACAGCAGTAACGCTGCTATCCATCGTGGCGTCCGTTTCGGACCTGAATATGTTCGTAAAGGATCCAATACCTTTCTCTCAATAGTCAACAGCAAGATATGCAAAAAATCTTAAATCGCAAAAGGGTTTGTAATGATTGTATGATAGTGACTCTATTCTCTTGCGTTTAAAGATTTGATTTTGCGTTTTTGAAAGTAACAGAAGTTGTTCAAAAGATTTATAGATGAGATAGGTCTTGATCTTATTCTGTGAGGCTCTATGACAAACTCACCAACCGTGGTTCGACCGGTTGTTGAGCTTGTCGAAACACACCAACCGCCGAAGGTCGCTGCGATAGCGTGAGTAGAAGAAAATCCCCGCCAGCGTCAGTCCGATAGGGAAGCCCATCCATATTCCCTGGATGCCGAAACCCGCCTTGAAGCCAAGCAGGTAGGCGGAAGGAATCGCGATGAGGTAGTAGCTGACAAAGGCGGCGTACATTATCGGCTTCACATCCTGGATGCCTCGCAGCACATTCGCGAAACAAATCTGAAGCCCGTCTCCGAATTGGTAGGCAAAAAGCAGGAAGAAGAGCGAGACCGCCATCGCCGTCACCTCAGGAGAGTCGCTGAACACCCCGGCGGCCTCGTAACGGAAGCAGTACAACAGAGTGGAAAGCGCCACCGAGATTGTCAGTGTCATCAGGTAGCCTTTGCGGGCATATTCCTTGACCGCCCCGAAATCCTTTCTGCCGTAGGCGTTGCTGACGAGGATCGCGACCGCGAACGAAAGTCCCTGCATCATCAGGAAGAACAGCTGCGAGATGGTGATGACGACCTGATGCGCAGCGAGTTGCAGCACTCCGAGCCATCCGGCCATCACAGCCGCGAAAGTGAAGGTGGAACTCTCCAGCGCCATCTGTATCCCCACAGGATAGCCCATCCTCAGAACCTCCCTCATCCCGCCTCGCGAGAGAAGAGCCTCCTTGATTGAACGGGCATATTCATTCATCTTCTTTGACTTGAATATGAAAGCGACGAACACGATGAGTATCAGCACTCTGGAGACGAGGGTGCTGATTCCCGCGCCGGTGAGTCCCATCTCCGGGAAACCGAGTTTGCCGTAGATCAGCACCCAGTTGCCGAAGATGTTGAATATATTGCCGAACATCAGCAGCGTCATCGAGATCATCGGGCGGCAGATTCCGTCGGTGAACTGTTTGAGGACGTTGAATCCCAACGCGAACAGCGTCGAGATCCCGACAATGATGAAATATGGCCTGATGTAAGGCAGCAGTTCCGGATCCTGACCGAACCTGTCGAGGCAGAAGTAGATGATAGTCAGCGCCACCAGACCTATTCCTCCGATCACTCCGTTCACCACCAGTCCGTTCTTTACCGTCGCACCTATCCCTTTGAGATTTCCGGTCCCGTTGTGCGCCCCGATGATCGGAGTCATCCCCGTGGCGAATCCCAACTCGGTCATAATGAACAGGTTCATTATGTTGTTCACGAAAGATGAGGCGGCCAGTTCATCGATGCTGTGCCACCCGATCATTATGTTGTCGGCGAACGCTAAAATAATGACACAAGCCTGACCGAGCATTATCGGCAGGCCTATTCTGAGTATTTCACGAATCTTCTTCATAGTCCTTGTCTTTACGGCAAAAGGACTGCGAAGTTACGCACAAAGTCGCGGATTGGCAAGTCTGGAGGCGAAGGAGAGCCTAATCTGCCCTTGTCAGATCGACGACCCTTTGAAAATCTTTGAATATTCCCGCGGAACGATCCTGCCGCTGAGCGTGATCCTGTTGGAGTTGAATGTCGGCTCGATGACTGCCGTTGCGTTGTCCGTGCCTTTCGGCAGCGTGATGGTCACCGCCCCCGAGATCGCAGCCCCCTGGACGTTGAATGAATATGTTATCGTCCCCTTCTTGTCAGTTCTCATCTTGATGTTTGAAGCGCGTCCGTCAAGAGTTATTCCGCCCACTCCGTTCGGTCCTCCGCCGTTGTAAGGGGCAATCTGTACGACAGCCGCGTCGTCGGCCACCGAAATGAAGTTAGTGTTGCTTTGCACGAAGGCGATGTCTCCGTACTTGAAAACAATCTTGTCAACCTCCAGCACGAAATCCAGCGAGTCAAGAGCCTTCACCGCATTCTCGTAGGCTATCGAGTCCCTCTGCGCCTCGATCTGTTTCTGAATCGCCTTCAACGCCTTCGCGTCAGCCTTTGACTTAGCCCTGAGCGTCGAGTCCGCCTTGATCCTCGCGTTCTCCGCCGCGATCCTCTCCGAGGTAGTGTAGATGCGCTTCTCCGTCGTCTGCGCGATCGCCGCCGTCGCCACCAGCGACAGCAGGCACAATGTGATCAGTATCCTTTTCATAGTTCATTGAATTAAAGTCCAGCCTGACAACAAGTCAAACCAGCCCCCTCAAATGGCAAAGCCCGTGCCAATGGCGCTCGTTTTCAGGTCGATCCTTCCCGCCAAAGAGTACACCGCACGTGAAATGCTTTTTTTGAATCCGTTAAACTTATGCGGAATGATGTACTTGCCGCCACTTGTGATGACGACGGCGATCGCAAAAAGTTCGTGAGGCAATGAGGCCAGGTCACCTTTTGTGAGAGAAAGTCTATTATTTGCGTTAATTATCGGGAAATCTGGTCTTGCCTCGTCTTGATTTTGCTTGTCTTTATGGATCAAGCCGTATATTCCTTTGAAAGAATTAGGATTGTATTGATGAATTAATTAAATTTGCGACAATATGTCAAAAAAGAGATTACACAAATCGTTGGGCAACAAGCTCATCGCCGGAGTCTGCTCAGGCTTGGCGGATTATCTGAACATCGATGTCACTATCCTGAGAATAGTGTGGGTCATCCTCGTGCTGTTCTATGGTGTCGGCATTCTGGCATACCTCATCCTTTGGATCGTGATGCCTCGTTCTTAATGGCCGGGCTTCTTTCAGTGCTTGACTTATAACCGTTCCTGCAAGCTGCAAGGACGGTAAAAGTGCCGATACCGGTGCCAAATCTCGCCTCAAAAGGCACATTTGGCACCGGTATCGGAGTTTTTTGCCGTTGTTGGTCTTGGCATTGAGGAAGACGGTGATGCCCATTTGGACGCACCGTGGCAGGTGCGATATAACTCTTACTCCGCCTTGCGGACTCTATTATATTGCTATGTCGTGAATGTTTTGCTGACATCAGCAAAACATTGCAGAAGTGTTCAGAAGCCTATTTTAACTTTTTTGCCTTGTCCTCATCTTTAAGGGCTTCCCTTTCTTCTGCCTTTAGACGGGTCTCAACTTGTTTGATATCCTCTGCTGGTTTTTGAAACTCTGGGGTTATTCCGCGGCTAACCAGCATTTCACGAACGGCTTTGTTATTCTTGATATGTTCTGATTCTATCCCTTGCTGCCCGGCAATGTCTTTGTTGACAATATTCGTGTTGGTCATTTCTGTGGCAAGGTCTTTCGCTTTAATGTCAACTGTTGGAAGAAAGTCTGCCAATGGGCGTCCTTTCTTAACTTTAAAGCGCACCTTTGCCTGTTCAGTGGTTAGATGGAATAATGCGTAGTCTCCTTTAGATCTGAGTATTGCAAAACCCTTGTCACTGACACCTCGTTCGTAAGATATCTCAGATAGCTTGCTTTCCGTTGCTCTCAATCGGTTCCGCGCCTCAACTCGTTCTACATCCAAGATGCGCTGTGTAATAATCTCGGCACGTCTTGTTTGAACCGCAAAATATGTTTGAGCGAATGCTATCTCTGGCTTTTGAGGGTCGCCGTTCTGGGCAATGAGATAGCAAGCATATCTTGTAAGGAGGATGTCGTCAATGCTCTTTGAGCCACCTTTGGGCATCTTGATTGTTTTGCTGACATCAGCAAAATGTTCCGAAACGTTTCCTATGGCGTTTTTACACGACTCTTTGGCCTTTTCGATGATGTTGGCAAAATTCCTCCATTGGGAGTAACCGAACAGCGGATACAAGTCCCTTGCGCTCCAGCATTCCACCCCATTGACTTCTGATGCCACATTCTCAAATCTGGCAAACAGATTATTAATAACTTGTGTTTCCATATTCAATTACATAGTTTAGGACGAACACAAATCTACGACATTTATTTTACATCGCAACTATCTTTCCCAAAGATTGTTGGCAACTTGTATTATAGGCAAAGCCGGTGACTGGCGGTTAAGACGCTTGGAGGAGGTGGCTGAACACTTACGCCGCACTCTTCCCCTTGCTGAGGATGATGGTGACCACGGCGGTGAGTATCAGCAGAATACCGACCACGAGGTTGACTGTCAGCGCCTCATTGAAGACTGTCAGGCCGATCACTACGGCGGTCAGTGGCTCAAGCGCTCCCATAATCGCGGTCGGGGTGGAACCAATGATGCGCACGGCGATTCCCATCGAGACGAGCGAGAAGACGGTCGGAACGATCGCCAGCATCAATGAATATCCCCACGCTCGCTCCGTGACCAAAGGCATCAGATGCCGCTCCGGAGCCGTCAGCGAGAAAAGGACGATGGACAGGGCGCAGACGATCAGCACGTAGAAGCTCAGCTTCATAGCGGACATCTCCAGCCGGTGGATTGTCACCCTGTGGGGCAAAGGAATATACTTGGTCAGCCTGTTGTGGCTGGCTTCCCGTTCTGAATCTGGGGCCGAAGCCCTGTTGGCCACGATGATGTAGAGGGCGTAACTCAGCGCCGAGGCCATCACCAAAAGCACGCCGACCGTGCTGAGGACGGTCTCTCCGTCACCTTTGTAAAGGAGGAAGACTCCGGCCAGCGAAAGGACAATCGCCGCGGCCGTGGCCTTCGTGATTTTCTCGCCGTAGAGCATCGCCATCAGCACGGCTGTCATCACCGGATAGACGAACAGCAGCGAGCAGGCGACCCCGCTGTCCATATACAGAAAGCTGCAATACAGCGTGAGCGAGGAGATCACGAACAGCAGTCCGAGTCCGACCAGCGTCGAGAGTTCGCCCTTGCTGATCCTGAAGGTCTCGTAATCGGTCGCTTCGACTGGTTGGTGAGCCTGTCGAACCACAGCCCCCGTTTTCTCAGATCGACAACTCATTTCGGTCGCTGAGCCTGTCGAAGCGCCCGAATTAGTCTTGCCTCTACGTCTCCCCACCAGAATCTTCCCAGCCATAATCACCCCGATGATCAGCGCCGCCAATCCGTACCGGTAGAACAGCACCGACTCCACGTTAAGCCCCTCCTCATAGAGGTACTTCGCCCCTAACGGATTGACTCCGTAGCTGACTGCGGCCAAAATCCCGAAAAAGAACCCCTTGGCCTTGCTTTCCTTGACTCTTACCATAATCTTCTTTCAAAAAATGCCTGCAAATATAGTCGTTTTTTCCAATCCTTATCCTCCTCTTCATTGACTATGTCTCGCACGTGTCAGATATCCCGCCGAAAGTACATATTTCCGAAATGAATTTATTACATTTGCGAATGTTATAAGAACAGATGATCGGAATCTGTTTTGTCTAAATTAAAGTAACGGAGGAATGAACGAGGAAAGAAGCGTTGACAGACTCGCCCGGTACATAATCTGGACGGCCGCGGCGGCGGTGACGGTAGCGTTCTGCTGGTACTTCAGGAGCGTGCTGATCTACATAATGATGGCTGCGGTCGTGTCCCTTCTCGGAAGGCCGCTGATGAAAGGACTCAAGAAACTGAGGATAAAGGGCAGGAGCGCCCCGGATTGGCTGTTGGCAATAGTCACGCTGCTGCTGATTCTCGTCATA
Organism: uncultured Muribaculaceae bacterium; assembly: GCA_964479325.1. Classification (GTDB taxonomy): domain Bacteria; phylum Bacteroidota; class Bacteroidia; order Bacteroidales; family UBA932; genus Cryptobacteroides. The sequence goes on along the minus strand of CAYZKZ010000100.1, from coordinate 3,809 downwards.
TTCCTTGGTATTGTGACCCAGATCATCCCTGTTTTCTCAAGCATTGTCACAAATGTCACGGCCAACCTCCAGTCAGCGTCGTTCAACATCTCCGAGATCACGGTCTGGTTCGACAGATTCAACGCTTGGCTGGCCGACCGCATCCCGTCCATCGGCCACGACTTCAAGATTCAGGACGCGGTGGCCGGATGGCTGAGGAACGCCTTTGATCTCGGTTCCGTCACCTCTGTGGTCGGCTCGGTGGCCTCCGCCCTCGGCTCGTTCGGAATCGGCCTGTTCTCCGTGATGTTCATCGGCTTCTTCTTCGTGAAGGACGAGACACTGTTCCGTAGAATCGTCGGCTCGCTTGTGCCGGACAAGGCCGAGAGCGCGGCGATCAGTTCCATCGGGGACATCGAACATCTTCTGACACGCTATTTTGTCGGCCTTATGACCGAGGTACTCGGCGTGGCCCTGCTCAACTTCATCGGATTGTGGCTGATCGCCCGGATCGGATTCTATCCGGCCGTCGGAATCGCTTTTATGACAGGACTTCTCAACGTGATTCCTTACGTCGGACCGTGGATCGGCGGCGCGATCGGGACAGTTCTCGGAACCGTGCTGAAGTACAGCAGCGCGGCGGCTCTCGGAGTCTATCCGGACTTCGCTGTGGTCATCCTCACCCTGCTTGCCGTCTTTGTCTGCACGCAGCTGGTTGACAACTTCCTTTTCCAGCCTTTTATCTACTCGACAAGCATCAAATCCAGCCCGCTGGAAATCTTCATAGTGCTGCTTATGGCCGGCCATCTCGGCGGAATCATAGGAATGCTCGTGGCAATCCCGGCCTACACCGTCCTCAGAGTCATAGCGGCCAGATTCTTCTCGGACTTCAAACCAATCCGCAGGCTTATCTCGGCCACGGAGGACGAACAAAAATGACAGACGGACGAATATAAATGATAATGAATATGCTCAAACACATCAAAAGACTGGTGGCTCTTGCCGCCATCACCCTTGTCGGAATCCTGACTGCCGGAAGTGCCGAAGCGCAGGAAAAATATTCACCAACAGGCACCTACAAATTCGCCGTCAAGGACGGGAATGACCTCTTCCTTGATGAATATGTCGCCTCGGACGGTAGCGAGAAGTTCATCGGCGGCAACCCGAAGCCATCGATCGTCTTTGTCTTCGGAGGCGGGTTCAAAGGCGGAGAGCGCAGCCACAAGGACTACCTCCCTTGGTTCAAGATGCTCAACGACGAAGGCTACACCGTGCTGACCATCGACTACAGGCTTGGAATGAAGGGAGTCAAGACCAAGGGCGGAATCGGATCTGTCAAGCAGTTCTACCATTCGGTCAGAATCGCCAGCGAGGATCTGTTCAGCGCCACGAGGTACATCATCGACAACGCTCAGGCGCTCGGTGTCGATCCTGACAACCTCGTGATCTGCGGTTCATCGGCGGGAGCGATGACCGTGCTTGAGACAGAGTGGATGCTTTGCAACGGCAAGGCCACGGAGACTCTTCCTGAGGGATTCCGCTACGCCGGAGTGATGTCATTCTCAGGAGCCATCCTCTCCCGTGAGGGAACTCCGAAATATGCCAGCGCGCCAGCCCCGACCGCATTCTTTCACGGCACCGCCGACAAGGTCGTGAACTATGGCAACATCAAGGTGTTCAATTGGGTGTTCGCAGGAACGGACAAGCTCGTCAAGATTTTCAGCAAGAACGGCTACGTCTATAACGCCTTCCGCTACAAAGGCCACAGGCACGAGATCGCCGACTCGATGGTCGAGACATTCCCTGACCAGATCCGCTTCCTGGAAACCAACATAACAAGAAAGGTCGCCAGAACCGTGGACTCCACGATCGACGACCCTGAGGCTCCGGCTCCGAGCGGCTCTGCGAACCGCAAGGAAATGTACGGAAGCAAATGATTCTGAATATCTTGCCGGATTACTCCTGAATATACTTACGATAGACTTCCGCGATTCTGCGGTATCCCTCTTCATTCGGATGGAGTCCATCCCTGAAGAGGGATTCGTCCAATGATCCGTCGGCCTTGGTGAGGACTGACTTCACATCGACGATGTCGTAGTTCTCAAGACCGCTTGCCTTCAGAAGCTCGTCAGCGATGGCGTTGACCTTATCGACCCTGCCGATCGCTTTGCGTCGAGGGTAGATGTGTACGACGTGGATGCGTGCTTCCGGCTGCTTCACACGAATATATTCAATCAGTCCGACCATTCCTTCGGCGATGGCCTGTTCGTCGCGGCTGTAGATGTCGTTGGTCCCGGCCATAACGAAGATGTGCTTTGCGGAGAATCCGTCCAGTTCCTCGTGCATCATCCGCCACATCATATTCCCGAGTCGGTCCCATCCGTAGCCGCAGTTGATGACATTGCGGTCGGCGAATATGTCGTTCCAGGAATCGACTCCCGAATGCCAGGTCTTGTGGCTCGGCTCGCCTGACCAGTAATGGGTTATGGAATTGCCGATCATCACGATCTCAGGATTCGGGGCGATGTGCCTCTCCCTGTAGAGCACCCGCGAGTGCCTCTCCGTCCAGTCGTAGAATGTGTAGTCGCGGCGTTGCCTGAGCGGCTTCAGGATGTCAGGCAGGTCGGCGGTCGTGCCGAGGGCGTTGAAAATCGCCTTCACGGTCGCGGTTGTGTCGGCCTTGGCTCCATCTACCGCAAAGAAATAGCCTTCCTTCCTGCTTTCCTTCCTGCTGACCACCTTCACCGGGAAGTCCGCCTTTCTCTGGACGATGTTCCTAACCGCCTGTGACGGACGGGCTACACTCTCGGTCGGGACATTGTAGAACGCTATGGCCTTTTCCACCGGAACGGGTTCGAAATGGAAGTAGTTTCCGCCTTCCGTCCCGATCTCCATCCACCTGACCGCATTGTAAAGCGGAAGGTAGAGCCTGAACTCGTTTCCGCTCTTGGTCGCCTTGCCGTAATTGACTTTGAAAGAGAATGTTATAGTGTCTCCAATCGCTGTTCCTAAATCAGATACACCATTAAGCAGGTGGAAACCTCCGTCGTTGTCGATGTCGTAGAGATCGACTCCGAGCGACGCCATCTCCGTCGCCCCCTTTGGAATATTCCTGTCCTCAAGAATGTACCTTACCTTGATTTCCGGAGAGTTTGTCCCGAAGTCAATGTTGACCCTGTCCAAAGTCCAGAAAGTACCGAAAGGTCCCTTTGGCTTCTCCGTCAGCGGGTTGTGCCAGTCAGTCGCTCCGGCCTCCGCCGCACCGAACGAAAGCAGCAGCGCCAGACATCCCGCCGACACCGCCTTCCTCACGATTTGCGAATATCTCATATTCATTCCTATTGATTATTTTGTTTTGTTTGCCATATTTTCGAAATGCCTTCAAAGTTAAGGCTAACTCTTCACAAATCCAATCATAGACACCGTTTTTGAGTTCTTCGAAGAATAGAGTGGTAAACGATTCCCTGAATCGTTCTCACCCGAATTGTAGTTTGTCGCCAAGATGATATCGAACATAATTTGTCCACATACCAAAAGAAAATATTTTTCTGTTTCTTATGATTTGAATATGTTTCTTTTCGTTATTTACGTTTTTATCGCATATTATTGCAGCCTAAACTTTTAACGTAAATATGCTATGAGAAGTATCGATTTCAAACAAGAAAAGTTGGCTCCGTTCGTTGACCTGCGGAGCGACGCCGGCTTCAAGGCGGTGCTGGCCGACCGTAAGAACAAGAACATCCTGATTGGAGTGCTGAACGAAATTCTTCCTCCTGAGGCGAGGGTTGAGGACATCGTGGAATATTCCGACCGTGAGCAGCGGCGGGATG
>CAYZKZ010000099.1:0-10992 GCA_964479325.1 uncultured Muribaculaceae bacterium | reverse complement strand
ATGTGCAACTTTTTCATTTATAAATATTTAGTTTTTTAATTCAACCAACGAGTTACTTTATGTATCCGTCAGGCCATTCTATCGGGATGTTGTCATTAATCATTGTCCCCCTGTACCTGAATTCAGTCGGTCCGCCAAAAGTACAGCCGATTGTCTGACCAGCCCATCCGCCCTTGATTTTGTCCTGAAGTGTTTCCTTGCTAATCGAGACTTCGGATGGAGTACCTGAACCACAAGACATCAAGACCATAGCTGTCGCCGCAATGGCGTATATACTTTTCATCAATTTGTTCTTCATTCTCAAATGTTGATAGTTTTAAATATTTTGAGTCAATATTCCCATAACTTATTTATCGTAACCAGGATTCTGCTCAAGTTTTGTGTTTGTTGTCATCGCCTTCTTAGGTATAGGATATATGTCCCTATACTCATCAGTGTTAGTCTTATTGTCCCACGGCTTGCTGTAAGTGCCAAAACGAACCTGATCTTGACGACGATGGCCTTCCCAACAGAGTTCCCTCGCACGTTCCCGCAGCAACTCATCAAGTGTAAGAGATCCAGCATCGTAATCGCTTGCCCCAGCACGGTCTCTAACCTTCTTCGCATAAGACAGAGCCTCTTTGTCTGCGACACCTGAATTCATCCGCATAAGGCACTCCGCCTTCATCAAGTAAACATCGGCCAGACGGTATATTGGAAAATCATTGCTCATCGCCTGAAAACTGAGTCCATCCTCATATTCCCATTTACACATTCTCACACCGGAATCCAGCAAAGCAGGATCAGTCTGGTTGTATATAGGTCCCACATAAGGGGTATAATTCAATTGACGACCTGGACTGACCATAAGAGGAGTGCCATCCTTGGCATACTGAGGTCCCTCAAGCCAGGAATTACGACGTTTATCATTCTCCTCGTATGAGTTCCAAAGCCACTCCATACCACACGCTCCATCCCAACAGAAGTTTTTAATGTTGAATGTCTGCTGACTGAGAGTCTGCAATGTAATATTATGGAGCGGGAATGTGTTGGTAATGCTCGCCTCAAGAGGAATTGCCCAGATTATCTCCTTTGAAGACTCATTATGAACACTGAAATTAGCGAAATAATCATCCTCAAGTTCAAGAGTACTGAATTTCATAACTTCATCACAGGCGGCAGAAGCCTCACTCCACATCGCCTTTCCTGTCCATATTTCGGAATTCAAGTATAGTTTGGCCAGCATAGTGTAGGCTGCGGCCTTAGTGACACGGCCATAATTCTCAGAAGTCGGAGCATCCTCCAAATACTGCACATTATCTTTGATCTCTTTCTCAATGAAATCGAACAACGTCTGCGGAGAGACCTGAGACGGGAGTTCTGTGTCCTCAAAATCCGTCACCAAAGGAAGGTTTCTAAACCAATCTATGCCCTTGAGGTAAAGATATGCCCGAACCATCTTCACTTCAGCGATAAGTTTATCCATACCGTCAAACTCCACTTTCGATTCCTTAATCTGGAAAAGTATTTGGTTACAACGAGTCACCCCGTCCATAACGAAACTATATGTCCGCCAGACACCATCGTGGGTATAATCCCAAGTATGCTGGTGATCCTGTACCCAGACACCGTTATCCCACCACAGGCCGCCTTCCCTGTACGGGATTATGCACTCGTCGGTGGTAACCATATCATTCATCCACACTCCCATATGTTGGAGGTAGCCATTTGACCAAGAGTCGGATGACAGCCAAGCGTAAGCCCTTCCAACATTCTTCAACAGAGACTCCTCATCGACAAAAAAGCCGTCCGCAGGTAATTGCGAATATATCTGTTCATCCAAGTCAGTACAAGAAAACAAGCCGACAGAGAGAATCAGTGAAGCAACTATATTATAAATTCTTTTCATAATTCTTCAATTAAAATGAGATATTGACACCAAGTAAAAATGTTCTTGCAGCCGGATAGTAAGAGTCCCAAGCAATTCCTGGAGCCAGCCCATTGAGGCTAACTTCCGGATCAACGCCCTTATAACCAGTAATTGTAAGCAAATTCTCACCTGTCAAATATACACGGAGAGACCTAAGCCAAGAGACATTCGGTTTCCAAGTGTATGAAAGGGTGACATTTGACAACTTCAAGAAAGACCCGTCCTCCACAAAATGACTTGACCAGGTAGTTTGCCCCGCATTGTCCGGTGAGTCAAGAGTTGATTTAAGAATATTCTTGCCGCCAAAATAGTAATAACCTTCGTAGAAAAGCCTCTGGATGTTCGCGACATCATTCCCGATTGACCCTCTGAACAGGAATGAAAGATCCCAATTCTTGTATTTCAAATTGTTGCCCCATCCAAATGTCAAATCAGGGTATGCGTTGCCAATAACTTCATACACAGACTCATTTACAGCCTCTCCAGCCGCCACACCCTTGTAGGTAGCATTTCCGTTCTCGTCCATTCCCGTGAACACAGGACCGTAGAAATTGCCTATAGGCTGACCCTCGTATATTCTTTCAGTGTACTGCTTGAAATCCGTATCAATGTATCCCATTTCAAGATATTGCATCGCATAGTCCGAATTTGAGAAACTCTTCAGGAAGTTCGAGTTGTGGGCAAGTGTCAGGGTGGATGTCCAGACGAAGTTCTCTCTCCTTAAAGGAGTCGCACCAAGAGTAAACTCCACTCCTCTGTTCTGAATGACACCGACATTGGTAAACTTACGGGAATATAGGTTTGGCGGGACAGGCACAGCATAAGTATATAGCAAGTCTCTTGTTGTCCTGTCATAATAATCAATAGTACCCGTGATCACACCTCCAAGGACGGAGAAATCAACACCAACGTTGAATTCACCTTTCCTTTCCCATTTTAGATCATCATTCTTGTTGCTGGCCGGCCCATACGAATTGATCCATTGACCATTATAATAGAATTTGCCGCTCGTGGTCAACCGCGCAAGCGACTGATAGTTGGCAATATCCTGATTGCCGGTCACACCATATCCAACACGCAGTTTCAAATCATCAAGCCATTTTATCCCTTTCATAAAATTCTCCTCAGAGATTCTCCAACCAACGCTTACCGCAGGGAAAAGGCCCCACTTATGATTTGCGCCGAATCTTGAGGAACCCTCATATCTGAGAGAAGCGGAAAGAAGGTATTTTTCTTTATAATTATAAACCGCTCGTCCCAGGAAGGCTATCAGTTTGCTGCTCTCCTTACTGGATGACATAGAGGCCTCTCCATCCTGAAGGCCCGACCCTGAGCCAATGTTATGCCACTTGAAATAATCCGTGTCATAATTCTTATTCCACATATACGATGTCTCATAAACGTTGTCGGAATACGAATAGCCTGCGAGCACCTGAAGAGAATGATCTCCGAATTTCTTACTGAAATTCGCCTCAATATCCAGTAACTTGGTGAGATTCCAATAATTGTTTACCGAAGCCTCCCCATTACGTACGGCATCCTGAGGATAATACTTTGACTTATAGGAAGAAGAACTTCCGGAATACTGGTTAAAAGACCCTGTCGCAGAAAGCGTAAGGCAATCAAGCAGTTTGTATGAAGCCCTTACGCTGCCAAGGAACGTTCTGTACCTGTTTTCCACATCAGACTCGTTCAGCATCGCCACAGGATTATAGTACTGAAAAGGCGCCGTGTTAGTATAATACCCACCGTGAACCTTGTCAGCCTCATCGAATATTGGTTCGGTCGGATTTCTTCTCACCGCCTGCTGCACGACATATTGATCCGTAGGATGTGCGACCCTTGATGAATAATTGAGTTTGTAACTGATGTTCAGACGGTTGTCCAGCAAACCCTGTTCGAGGTTTATGCTCCCCCTCAAATCTTGCCTGTCACTTTTCTTTATCAGTCCCTTATCATCAGTATATGATGCGGACGCGCGATATGCCATATTCTGAGAACCTCCCGAAAGAGCGAGGTTGTAGTACTGCGTAATAGGGGTTTTACGGGAAATGGCGTCAAGCCAGTCAGTCGAAGCACCGCCATCAAACCCAGTACGGCCAGTCGCAAGGACCTGACGGAATTCGTCGGCGGAAAGCATCTCCGTCTTACGGCTGACACTCTGCGTACTAACATAAGTAGAGAAATCCACTCTTGCACTCTCCCCTTTCTTTCCTCTTTTAGTCGTGATGAGAATGACACCGTTTGTGCCTCGTGTACCATAAATCGCCGCGGCAGAGCCATCCTTCAACACATCAATGGACTCGATTTCCTCCGGATTTATACTGTCTATCGTACCTCCTATGACATTGTCAATCACCACAAGCGGAGAAGCTCCTGCTGACATCGTGGTAGTTCCGCGGAGTTGGACACTCACTCCGCCATTAGGATCAGCTCCATCTCCTTTAATGATTGACAATCCGGCGATTTTGCCATTGATAAGATCATACGGACTCGAGTTGTTACCGCTTACAAAATCCTCAGACTTGAGACTGGCCACAGATCCGGTAACTTCTTTCTTGGTCGTAGTACCATATCCTATGACCACTACATCATTCAACTGCGTAAACTCATCCTCGAGTGTAACCGAAAACGGATTCTGGCCGCTATAGGTCACATCGACATCCTTATAACCCAGACACGAAAAATTGAACGTAGAATTACTACCGTCAGTGACACTAATGACAAAATTTCCATACGCGTCGGTTTGTACAACATTGGAGGTTCCTTTTTGGATAACCACAACTCCAGGCAGAGGCTCACCATTCAATGATGTGACCACTCCTGAGATCTTTTTCTGAGCCAAGGCCGTTACACAGACCAAGCCAGATAGAAGAATCAAAAAAAGCTTCTTACTTCTGATTAACATCGCAAACTTTTTTAATGTTATTAACTATTGTCACCAGTATCCGGAATTCTGAAATGACATTGCAATTGTAGAGAAAAACATATAAAGAATGCCTCATTTGCGAAAAATAATTCGGTTTTTCTTGCAAAAAATAGCGCAACAAAAGCAGTAAACAATGCAAATTATGTTATATTTGCGCAAAGCAAGACACTAAAAACAATGAAAACCACACTGGCTGACATAGCAGAGAAAACCGGCTACTCCATAGCCACTATTTCCCGTGTATTAAACGGTAAATCTGATATATACCGCATATCGGACGAAGCCACCGCCGCTATCATAAATGAAGCGAAAAAGAGCTCATACCTCAATCCTTCCGCAGCGCAACGTCTATGCAAAAACAAGACAAAAACCATAGGAATCATACTGCCATCCATCACGATTCCATTTTTTGCGGAAATTTCAGACACAATAATTACTGAAGTCAAGAGACGAGGCTACACGGCAATAATCACAGTGACGTTGGAGAATTATATGGAGCAAGAGTCTTGTCTGTCGGCGCTTATGTCAAGAAAAGTCGAGGGAATAATAGCAGCCCCGTGCGGTAATGACCCACGGTTGTTCGAGAACGTCAACAACGACAAGGTCCCGGTTATCCTTGTTGACAGGTTCTTTATGGATTCCAAAATCTCCTACATAACATCAAATAATTACAAAGGCGCTGTTGATGCAACCATGATGCTGATCAACAACGGACACAAGCGAATCGCCTGCATACAAGGAGACATCAACTCCATTCCTAACAGGAAAAGAGTCGAGGGCTACACTTATGCGATGAAGTCATCGAACCTTGAAGAATACATCTTGATAGTAGGAGACTCCTTCTCGGTACAGAGCGGTTATCTTGAGACACGGCTACTTCTTGTGAATGATGACAATAGGCCAACCGCAATTTTTGCGCTCAGCTACAACATCGTTCTTGGCGTTATGAAAGCGATTCAAGAGAGCGGACTCAAAATCGGAACTGACATATCCATTATCTCATTCGACGACAATATGAGCCTGGACTACATCGCACCACCTATAACGCGTATCAGGCAGCCTGTTGAAGAATTGGGAAAGCTTGCGACAAAGGTTCTGTTCGAACACATCGACAACCCTAATGCAAAAACGACGAAACTCGAACTAACGACAAGAATCATATCAGGAAACTCAGTCAAACCAATTAATGTTCCTCAACACCCAAACGAACCTACTGAAACAGCTGAAGAATAAAGTTTGGAATTGCGTTTGGGAAATAGACACACTGGTTCGGGAAAATCGTGGCGGATAACCATCTGACAATCAAGCAAATAATGGATCTCCTCCCTATCGGATTCGGTGGGAGGAGATCCATTATTTAACTGTGAATCAAACGCTTAGCCGCCACGGTAAAATTCACGTCCTGCCGTGCGGGGCATAGGCGGGCATCGGGCTGAGGCGAGGGAGAGGGAGAGGGAGAGGGCGAGGGAGAGGATGAGGATGGAAGGGCATCACTCCTGCAGAGGGAGGGCCTGGTGGCGACGGGTAATGAAGACTTCGAGGAGGAACAGCACGCAGAAACCGCAGGCGATCCAGTATATTCCTGAGGCGTTTCCCGGGAAGAAGGCGGCGGCGAGAGGGGTGGCGACCAGAGGGGAAAGGAACTGGCCGGCGTAGAGGGCGGCGGAAAGGAGCGGCATCACGGTCGTGGCGGCATCGCGGCCGGCTTTGATCGAGGCGATGGTGTTGAGATAAGGGACTCCGACACCGTTGGCGACTCCGATGAAGAGGCAGCCGAGAAGCAGGGACGCGACGCTCTGCGAGACGGCGAAGCAGAGATAGCCGAGGAAGAAGAACACTGGGGCGAAGTACTTGACAGCCACCCTGAACCATCTCATCATCCTTCCGAAGACCAGACCGACAAGCGCGGCCACCACATCAAGCGCCACCATTATGATCGTCACGGCAACCGGATCCAAGGTTGTCGTCCTGGCGCAGACGGCGGAGAAGTTTGTCGGGAATATGAAGAAGCAGATCATCAGAAGGAGCATCCCAAGGACGGACGGATAGAATCTCCTCAGATTGCTCACAAAGCCTCCGGAGCCTTTGTGAGCCTCAAGCCTTTCGGAAGGCAGGAAGAAAAGGACAAGAATCAGGACTAATAGTCCCATCAGATAGACAAGGAAGGCATAGTTCCAGCCGACCTTGGCGAGAACACCAGCGATCAGTGTGGCGATCACACCACCGATCTGGTTCATAGCGGCGCAAAGACCCATCAGGCGGGACTGGTCCTCAGGCGGGAAATAGTAGGACAGCAGACCGGTTGACAAAGGCATTATCATTCCGACAGAAACACCGAGCAACGCCCTGAGGACAAGAATAGCGTTAATGTCGTCAAGGAAGAAAGCTCCTGAGCCGGAGACAATGTAGAGGAGAAGGCCTATCACGGCTATCTCCTTTGTCTTCAGGATTTTGCAAAGAAACGAGAAGCAGAGGTTCGTTATGATTATGAAAAGAGCCGGAAGACTGACGATGAACTGGACAAGAAGGTCCGGTTTGTCAGCGAAATGGGCTTTCACAGCCCAAAGGGCCGGAGCCATCGCCGCTCCTGCCATAACGGTCAGGAGGCTGATTGAAAGGATTGTGAACGTGAGTCTCCGCGTGATTTGTCTTGTCTGCATAAAATACTGTTTTTTAATTGAATATCATCTTTTGGAGTACGGGCTCTACCAAGCCCGGATTCTTCAGACGCTATTCCAGACGCTTACAAATCCGCGGTGCAAAAGTACAAAAAATCTCCGAATCACTCACCCCGGGCCATCACGGAAAAACGCTCGGGATCACCGTCAGACAGTCCTAAGACCGGGAGATACTGTCGGCCAAGGCTTCAAGGGCCGGGCGGTCGGATTCTTTCGGGACGCTTTTGATTGTCACCATCTGACCGACCACCTCGACATTCTTCATAGAGGAAAGCATCTCCTTCATCACACGGCCTGCGGACGGAGCCCAGGAGCCGTTCTCGATGAGGCCGACGGTGCGGTTGGAGTAGCCCTTTATCTGGAGACGGTGCAGGAACTCGTACATAGGCGTGAACAATCCGCCGTCATACGACGAGGCCGCCAGCACCATTTTGGAATAGCGGAACGCATCCTCAACATTCTCGGCGAAATCAGAGCGGCAAAGGTCGCTAACAACCACACGCTGAACACCTTTATCCCGAAGTGAACCGGCGAGCATCCGGGCGGCCCTCAACGTGCCTCCGTGAATGGAAGCGACAGCGATGAAAACCCCGTCGGTCTCGGCCTTGTAACGGCTCCAGGTGTCATAGAGGCCGATATATTCGTAAAGCTTTCCTTCGAGGACAGGGCCGTGAAGCGGACGGATGGTTCTTACAGACAGGGGCGCGACCTTGGCGAGAAGGCTCTGGACCGGCACGCCGTACTTGCCCACGATGTTGAAATAGTAGCGCCTGGCCTCGCAGGTCCAGTCGTCGTCCCCATAGAAACCGCATTTCGACAGCGCTCCGAACTTGCCGAAAGCGTCGGCGCTGTACAAAGCCCCGTCCGACTCATCGAACGAGACCATCACCTCAGGCCAGTGGACCATCGGAGCCGAGAGGAACTTCAGCGAATGCCTGCCGAGTGAAAGCACATCTCCCTCCTTGACAGCCAACGTTCTTCCTTCGAAGGAGACATACTCGAAAAACTGGGGCAGCATCTGAACAGCCTTCGCGCTTGCGACCAACGTAAGATCCGGGTAGTTGTTCAGCACCCAGCCGATCACAGCGGAATGGTCCGGCTCCAGATGGTGCACCACAAGATAGTCAGGAGTCCGGCCGTCCAAGGCCTCGAGTAAATTCAGTTTCCACTCGTCCGCCTTGCGGCCATCGACAGTGTCCATTATGGCGATCTTCTCATCCATAATGAGATACGAGTTGTACGAGATTCCTTCTGGGACAACATACTGGCTTTCGAACAGGTCGATGTTCAAGTCATCCACCCCGATGTATTTGACTGATTGTGACAGGTTCTTGATCATAACGTTAGCGTGTTTGGTGATTAGATCTTACAGATTATCCGGCATCCTGAAATGGGAGCGGCTTCTAAAACCCGGTGTAGTTCCACGGAGTGATGGCGCGGAGCTCGGCCTTTACCGAATCGTTGACATCGAGCGTGCTGATGAAGTCCTCGATGGTCTTCTCATCGATGGCGGCGCCGGTGCGGGTGAGATTCTTCAGAGTCTCGTACGGATTAGGATAATTCTCCCGGCGGAGAATCGTCTGGATGGCCTCGGCCACCACCGCCCAGTTGCGATGAAGGTCAGCGTCGATCGCCGGACGGTTCAGGATCAGTTTCCCAAGACCTTTCTTCAAAGACGCGAGGGCGATCATACCGTGAGCGACAGGCACACCGATGTTACGCTGCACGGTGGAATCCGTGAGATCCCTTTGCAGGCGGGAGATTGGAAGCTTCATCGAAAGGAAAGTCAGGACGGCGTCGGCCATTCCTAAGTTACCTTCGGCGTTCTCGAAATCTATAGGATTGACCTTGTGAGGCATAGCCGACGAACCCACCTCGTTCCTGGCCACCTGCTGATGGAAATATTCCATAGAGATGTACGTCCAGATGTCGCGGCAGAGGTCGATGAGGATCGTGTTGATCCTGCGCAGACAGTCGAAGATGGCCGCAAGGTTGTCGTAGTGGTCGATCTGCGTGGTCGGGTACGACCTCCTTAGGCCGAGCGAGGCCACGAAAGAATCGGCGAACGCAGGCCAGTCGATGTCCGGGAAGGCGACCTTGTGGGCGTTCATATTGCCGGTCGCCCCACCGAACTTGGCCGGCCAGGAAAGCTGGCCGAACTGGCGGAGCTGCTCCTCAAGACGGGCGACGAAAACCTGAAACTCCTTTCCAAGCCTCGTCGGAGTGGCCGGCTGGCCGTGAGTCTTGGCCAGCATCGGGACATCCTTCCACGCCTCCACATCGGCGGAAAGGATGGAAATCACTTCGTTCAGTGCGGGAATATATTCATTCTCAAGAGCTTCCTTCAGCATTAGAGGCTGCGCCGTGTTGTTGATGTCCTGCGAGGTAAGTCCGAAATGGACGAACTCCTGCCAGCGGGATATTCCCAAAGCCTTGAAATTCTCCTTGATGAAATATTCCACGGCCTTGACATCGTGGTTGGTGACCTTCTCTATGTCCTTGACTTTCTGAGCGTCCTCCGGGGTCATTGTCTGATAGAGTCCGCGCAGGCGGGAGAAAAGTTCCTCCTTGGTCATCCCCGTGCCTTCGCCGAAGTCGGCAAGCTGGGGAAGAGGTATCCCGCAAAGGGCGATGAAATACTCCACTTCGACACGCACCCTGTTACGGATGAACGCGAACTCGCTGAAGTACTGCCTCAGCGACGCGGTTTTGGCGGCATAGCGACCATCGATCGGGGACACTGCCAAAAGAGAATGAAAATCCATAAAAAAATTATTTTTCAATGACATAAACATCGTCACCGGGTTCGGCGAATCCGAAATTCTCCCGGGCGAAACGTTCCAGCGAATCCTTGTTGGAGGCCAGGCCGTGAATCTGCCTGTTCATTGACTTTATCTCGGCCTCGTACCTCTCTATCTGCCGCTTCTGGCCGCGGATCTCGAATCCGGCCTTGACCCAGCGGACAAGATTGTTCTGATTGACAAAACCGACCATAATAAGGAAAAAAGCCGTGGCGCAGATGGCATAACGAAAGAAAGAGCGCCTTTCAGCGTTCTCGCCGTCCAGATTCCTATTCCAGATGTCCTTGAACTTTCCCATCCTGTCAGAACAATATTTGTACAAAAATAACTATTTTTGTAGAATATTGTCACAGATTTGGAATCTTTAATATTCAAAAAATATGAAACCAACACTTCTTGTACTTGCAGCCGGAATGGGCAGCCGTTACGGCGGACTGAAGCAGATGGACGGACTCGGCCCTAACGGCGAGACCATCATCGACTATTCGATCTATGACGCGGTCAACGCCGGATTCGGCAAGGTCGTCTATATTGTAAGGGAGTACTTCCGCGAGCAGTTCGAGCAGACTGTAAAGGAAAAATACAGCGGAATCACCTGCCCTGACGGAACTCCGCTCGAGTTCGACTTCGTGATCCAGGAACTGAACAAGATTCCGTCACGCTTCACCCTCAACC
>CAYZKZ010000098.1:0-11031 GCA_964479325.1 uncultured Muribaculaceae bacterium | reverse complement strand
CTCCACGTTGAGGTTCACAGGCAACGTCTATGCGATGCGGGAAGGCGAGATCGCGTTCCCAAACCAACCGATCATCACGGTGGAGGCTCCTCTGATCGAGGCACAGATCTTAGAGACTCCCCTGCTCTGCATAATGAACCACCAGATGGCCGTGGCCACAAAGGCCTCAAGGGTCTGCCGGGCAACGAACAGACCGGTCAGCGAGTTCGGCTCAAGAAGGGCGCACGGGCCTTGGGCGGCGACCTACGGAGCGAAGGCGGCGATCATCGCCGGCTGCGCCAGCACGTCCAACATCCTGACGGGGGTACTGAACGGAGTCCCTTCCACCGGCACGATGGCCCACAGTTTCGTGACCTCCTACGGCAGCACGGTCGAGGGCGAACACAGGGCATTCACCGACTACATCAACACACACAAGGGCGAGAACCTCATCCTGCTCATCGACACCTACGACACACTCAAGTGCGGAATACTCAACGCCATACGTTCCTTCAAGGAGTGCGGAATCGACAACGACTACCCGTTCGGCTACGGCATCCGACTCGACAGCGGCGACCTCGCCTACCTCTCCGTCAAGGTGCGCAGGATCCTCGACAACCACGGACTCACGGGCTGCAAGATCTTCGCCACCAACTCACTTGATGAATATCTCATCTCGGATCTTGAGCGGCAGGGAGCGTGCATCGACTCGTACGGGGTCGGCGACGCGATCGCGACCAGCAAGGCAGCGCCTTGCTTCGGGAACGTTTACAAACTGGTGCAGATTGACGGCCAGCCGGTTCTGAAACGCTCGGAGGACAGGATCAAACTGATCAATCCGGGATTCCAGATCACCTACAGGATCACGAAGAAAGATCCCGATTTAGGCGAGATCTACAAGGCGGACGTAACCTGCCTGTGCGGAGACTTCCTCGCCCGCCGGATTGAGGCCGGAGAGACATTCACCATCTACGATGAGCAGGACCGCTACAAGTACAAGACGTTCGAGGCGGGGGAATATTCCTGGAGAGCGCTTCAGGATCAGGTCATCAAGGACGGCGAGAGGTGCGCTCCGACGCACACATTGATGGAGAAGAAGGCGTTCTACAACAACGTCCTCTCGCGTTTCAGCCCGTCCGAGAGAAGGCTCATCAACCCGCACTACTACAAGGTCGATATCTCCGAGGATCTTCTCAAGACAAAGATGGAGATTCTCGACACTCTCAACAAGGAGATTGAGGCGTTCAGGATTGACTGATTATTGCGCTCGCTTCGGCGCTTCGGCGCTTCGGCACTTCGACAAGCTCAGTGACCGAAGCTCAGTGACCGAAGTCAGGGGACTGGTCGCTGAGCTTGTCGAAGCGCCAGTCACAACTGAAAAGCCTGCTGAAGCGACATTATCCCTATTCCGCGCTCTCCTCGATCGAGTCGCGGACCGAGCGCAGGTACTTCCGGCAGGCCTCGATAAGTTCCTTGGAGCGCTTCACAAGCGCCCCGATGTCATCCAGACTCGTGGCCGGATCCTCGACCTTCGCGGCGATCTCATCCAACTCGGCCACCGCCTTGGTGTAGTCAAACTTCTTCTCTGACATATTCCTGATTTTTAATTAATTATCAACCAATATCACTCATCGGGGCAAGGTCATCCATCTCCTCGCCGGGAACATTGCTCTTGAGGTCAACCTCCACGACTCCGCATTTGACGGTGCCGTCGGCGAACATCATCCGTACCCTGTCACCGACCTGCGTTCCGGTGGCGGAACTCATCTTGACTCCGTCACGATCCAGCGCAAGCACAAATCCCTTGCGAAGAATGTTCCTCGGATCATTGGCGGAAATCTTTGTCTCGATCATCATCAGACGGGACAGCGCCCCGGAAAGGACGACACTGACACGGCCCCTTATCTTCTGCTCCACCTTGTCCAGCGCCGAGGCCGACTTGTAGAGGCTCATTCCCACCCCGTGCGAGACCCTGTCCGACAGTCTGTCCAGACTGTGTTCCTGACTCACCACCCTGCCGAGAGCCGACTTGGCCACCGATGACTCAAGAATCTCGACCCTGTGCATCGCGTCCGAGACACGGGCCGAAGCCTGTCCGCCGATCCTCGCCTCCAACAGGTCAAGCCTGGAGGACATCGACGACAGACGGTTGCCGAACGACATCATCAGCCGGGACTCGATCACGCCAAGGCGCTGATCCTCCGCGATGTAGCAATCCAAAAACAGATCGGCCAGAGCGGTCGGTGTCTTCACAAAAGTGTTCGCTACCATATCAGCGACGTGATGATCCTTGTCGTGGCCGATCGCCGTAAAGACCGGGACCGGACAGCGGGCGATGGTGACGGCGAGGTCATAGTCATCGAAACAGGACAGATCCAGATCCGACCCGCCGCCACGCATAATCAGCACGGCGTCATAATGCACGGAGGATGACTG
Organism: uncultured Muribaculaceae bacterium; assembly: GCA_964479325.1. Lineage (GTDB taxonomy): Bacteria > Bacteroidota > Bacteroidia > Bacteroidales > UBA932 > Cryptobacteroides. Next base: position 8,616 of record CAYZKZ010000098.1, on the reverse strand, counting down.
GATGCGGGAGAACGCCGCTATGATGGAGGCCGGAGCGCCGTCCCCCTGCATCAGCGCCTCGAACAGCCGCACGTTGAAGACGAAGCCATATTCATTGTTCGTCAAATGGTTGCGGAAGTCGCCGAAACCCGCCGCCCCCGGAGCGGAAACCACCGCCAATGAATATGGCAGAGCTGGCAGCCGCAGACGTTTCTGGAGTTCTAAAAGTCCCTCTCTTCCAAGCCTTTCAATGGTCTCCTGCCTACGCCGTTCGCCAGCCCCGAGGGTGAATTCGGGGTCGATGTCATCGATGTTCAGGGAAAAGCCATAGACCGGATGATAGCTCACCTGCACGGCGGCGAGGATCTCCATTCCGGCGGACAGCGGCGAACCGGTCACGCTTCTGAAACGCTGGTCGATGATGTTCCAGCGGAACGCCCAGATCGTGGCCCGCGTCTTGGCGACAACGCCTCCGTTCTCGCTTTGGGACAGTTCAAGATAGCAGTGTCCGTTCTGCTTGCGGTTCAGACTGCTGACCTCGGCCTTCACCCAAAGCCTCTGCGGGAACACACCCTCCACAACAGACTTCAGACGAGCCTGAAGAGTGAACAAATCTACATAGTTCTTTTCCATAATAACGGCCATACCTCTTACAAATTTAACAAAAATCCACTATCTTTGTAAAACAATCCCAAAGATTGAAGAAAGATGACCATCACTGAAGCAAAATTCGCAGGCAGCTGCACCAGAGCCAGCCAAAAGCCGACCCGCAGACTGCCGGAGTTCGCGTTCATCGGACGCTCGAATGTCGGCAAGTCATCGCTGATCAATATGTTGTGCGGCAACAGCAAGCTTGCCAAGACATCCTCCACACCGGGAAAGACCAAGCTCATCAACCATTTCATCATCAACGACAGCTGGTATCTGGTCGATCTTCCGGGCTATGGTTTCGCCAAGATCTCGAAAGAGGGCCGCGAGGAGCTTCGGAGGATGATCAACGACTACATCGGCAAGTCCGAGGAGATGGTTCTGCTTTTCGTGCTGATCGACTCAAGGCACGACATCACCCGGATCGACAGGGAGTTCCTTGCGGGATTGGGAGCTAACGGCATTCCTTTCGCGATCATATTCACGAAAGGCGACAAGCTCGGCCCGAACGCCCTCAAGGCGCAGATCGAGAGGGACAAGGAGATCCTGCTGGAGGAGTGGGAGGAGCTGCCTCCGCTGTTCGTCTCAAGCGCCGAGACAGGGGCGGGGAAAGAGGAGATACTCGACTATATTCAACAATACGTAAATTTATAGCATACTTAATGCAAATGGAACACAGAATGGAATTGTTTGCGTGCAGAGCCTCCAAAGACTTCGCGTGCAAGGTTGTAGATGAGCTGAACAAGATCGGAGAGAAAACCGGCGAGAATTACCACCTTGGAGCCTCCGAGGTGACAAAGTTCAGCGACGGAGAGTTTGTGCCTTCGTTCACGGACAGTGTCAGAGGCGCCACCGTGTTCATCCTGCAATCCACCTTCCCTCCGACAGACAATCTGATGGAACTTCTTCTGACCATCGACGCGGCCAAGAGAGCGTCCGCCGACAAGGTAATCGCCGTGATGCCGTACTTCGGATGGGCCAGACAGGACCGCAAGGACAAGCCGCGCGTCTCGATCGGCGCCAAGCTGGTGGCCAATCTTCTGACAGCCGCGGGAGTCGATAGGATTATGACCTGCGACCTGCACGCCGACCAGATCCAGGGCTTTTTCGACCTCCCTGTGGACCACATCTACGCAAGCAAGGTCTTCATCCCATACCTCAGGTCACTCAACATCGAGAACCTCGCCATCGCTGCTCCTGATATGGGCGGAGCGAAGAGAGCCAACGCCTACGCCAAGGAACTCGCCTGCCCGGTGATCATCTGCCACAAATCCCGCGAGAGAGCCAATGTAGTGGCCTCCATCACCGCTATCGGTGACGTGGAGGGCAAGAACATCGTGATCGTCGATGACCTCATCGACACGGCAGGAACCCTCGTGAAGGCAGCCGAGGTGCTGATGGACAAGGGAGCGGCCAGCGTCAGAGCCTGCGCCACACACGCCGTGCTTTCCGGCCCGGCCTACGACAGGATCAACAACTCCTGCCTCAAGGAAGTGTTCGTGACCGACACGATTCCTCTTTCAAAGGACGCCGACACCAGAAAGATCAAGGTCGTCTCAATGGCGGAGACCTTCGCGGCCATCATCCGCAAGGTCTATAACTACGAGCCGATCAGCACGGAGTTCATATTCTAACATCGTATGAAGACAGTTCTCGCCGCGATCATCATCCTTGGGATAGGAGTCATCGGAATGTGTTTCAACATCATATTCCGGAAGAACGGCAAGTTCCCGGAGACCGAGATCAGCCGGAACGAGAATATGCGCAAGTTGGGAATCAAATGTATGAGGGAGCAGGACGAGGAGATCTTCTCAAAGAAGAAAATCCAAAAGAATGCTTCCTGCACCGGTTCCTACAGCAAGGCCTGCACCGGATGCGGTTTCTATGAATATGAGTTCGGCGGCAGGAAGCCCCGGAAGTAGAACCGCCGCAAGTGTTTAATCATCAAGAAGAATCAAAGGACAGTATATGAGTTTAGTAGCTATAGTGGGCCGACCGAACGTCGGCAAATCGACACTCTTCAACAGGCTTGTGGGAATGCGCCAGGCCATCGTTGACGAGACCGCCGGCGTGACAAGAGACCGCCACTACGGCAAATGCGAGTGGTGCGGCAAGGAGTTCTCCGTGGTTGACACGGGCGGTTGGACGACCAATTCCGAGGATGTGTTCGAGGAAGCCATCCGCAGACAGGTGGTCATCGCCATCGAGGAGGCCGACGCGATCATATTTATGGTCGAGGCCGCGGCAGGCATCACGGACTACGACGCAGAGATCGCCGACATCCTCCGCAGGAGCGGCAAGCCGGTGGTGGTGTGCGTCAACAAGGTTGACTCCGGCGACAAGATGTTCGACGCCTATCAGTTCTATTCATTGGGATTGGGCGAGATCTGGGCCACGTCCGCGGCCAACGGCAGCGGAACGGGAGACCTTCTCGACGAGGTTCTGAAGATTCTTCCCGAGGACAAGCCGGAGAAGGACGACGACCGTCCTGACCTTCCTCACATCACCATTGTCGGAAAGCCTAACGTGGGCAAATCGTCCCTGACAAACGCGCTGCTCGGAGAGGAGAGGAACATCGTGACTCCGGTCGCCGGAACCACAAGGGATTCCATCTCGACCCTCTACAACAAGTTCGGCCACGAGTTTATGCTCGTTGACACGGCGGGTATGCGCAGGAAGGCCAAGGTCAACGAAGACCTTGAGTTCTACTCTGTTATGCGATCCATCCGGTCAATCGAACGATCCGATGTCTGCATCCTTATGATTGACGCGAACAGCGGGATGGAGGCTCAGGATATGAGCATATTCAACCTCATCGTCCGCAACCGCAAGGCCTGCGTCCTGGTTGTCAACAAATGGGATCTTTTCCTCAAGGACAGCAACACGATGAAGGAATATGAAGCCTCGCTGCGCCGCCGTATCGCCCCGTTCGACGATGTGCCGATCATCTTCACGTCAGTCGTTAAGAAGCAGAGGATTATGGACGTGCTGGACGCGGCCGAGCGTGTCTATGAGAACTACTCAGGCAAGATTCCTACGGCAAGGCTCAACGAGGCCCTGCTGCCTGAGATCGAAAACTACCCGCCACCTGCGTGGAAGGGCAAGTACGTGAAGATCAAGTATGTGACACAACTGCCGACAAGATTCCCGGCGTTCGCGTTCTTCTGCAATCTTCCGCAGTACGTCAAAGAGCCTTACAAGAGGTTTCTTGAGAACAAGCTCAGGGAGCATTTTGACCTTCACGGCTGCCCGGTACAGATCTTTATGAGGGCTAAATGATGACCGGCTATGCTACTGGAGATTCTGAAAGCGTTCATAATCGGAATTTGCGCATCGGCCCCGCTCGGGCCGGTGGCGATTCTCGTGCTTCAGAAATCCCTCTGCTACGGACACAAGGCCGGTTTCACGACAGGTCTGGGAGCGTCATTGGTTGACACGGCCTACGCCATCATCTCAATCTTCGCCTGGGCATTCGCGCAGAATTTCATCAACACCTACGAATCCGTGATATTCCTGATCGGAGGTCCCGTGATAGCTCTGCTGGGATATTCAATGGCATTCAAGGATCCATTCAGGAAGATGGAGCCAGGGGACACCGTGACGCGCGGCGCTTCCATCAAGGATTTCCTTCAGGCTGTGGCGACAACCATCTCCAATCCAGGGGCGGTGCTTGTGATGTTCGCCCTGTTCGCGTTCTTCCAGGTTGACCTGTCTGACCGCAGCTTCAGAATCTATCCGATAATCCTGGCGGTCGCCGCCGGCTCAATAGCCTACTGGTTCTTTTTCTCCTGGTTCTTCAGCAACTGGAGAAAAGCTTTCGATATGCGGAAGATAATGTGGATCAACAGGATAGCCGGAATCATCATCATCATCATTGGACTTGCCCTGATCGGAGAAGGAGCGTTCGACTTGTTCTTCACGGGCGGAAAGTAATTTACTGAAATGGAAGAGAAGAAAGAAAAGAGAGGTTTCTTCGGAAACTGGATCGTGAAGAACATCATCCTTGCGGTGTTGTTCTTTGCGGTTTTGATACTTCTCAGCACATTGTTGCTGAACACCATCACCAATCACGGCAAGACAATAGAAGTGCCGGATTTCACCAGCCTCAGCGTGAGCGAGGCCAAGAGCGAGGCTTCCAGGGCGAAACTAAGAGTGGAGGTCACCGACTCGATCTTTGTGAGGAAAATGGAGAAAGGCGCTGTCTATAGCCAGAATCCGAAAGCAGGCTCAAGGGTGAAGCAAGGCCGAAGAATACTCCTTACCATCAACGCCAGGAACGCCAAGAAAGTCAGTATGCCGAATCTTGTCGGCTACTCTATGCGTCAGGCCAAGGCCGAGTTGAACTCGCGCGGTCTCGCCCTCGGAAAGTTAATCTATGTCAATGACATAGCCACCAACAACGTGCTTCGCCAGATCTACAGGAACAGGGAGATCAAGCCGGGCAATCCAATCGAGACCGGATCGGAGATCAATCTTGAGGTCGGACTCAATCCTGAGGACAACCTGACCTACGTTCCTGATGTCAAGGGACTTAAATATCTCAGGGCGGTTGACGCCGTTCACGACAATTCGCTTAACATCGGAAGACTGGTGTTCGACAAAAGCGTGAGGAACTACAATGACTCTCTCAACGCGTCCGTGACCAGACAGGTTCCGGAGGTGTCAGGCAATCCTATTCTTATGGGTTCCGATGTCACAATCTACCTATCATTGGAAAAGAAAGAGGAGTAACCGTGGACGAGGAAAGACTTTACAACGAGCCTGAGGAGAGTGTGGAGGACGAGGAGCAGGGAATGTTCGAGCATTTCCGGCTCAACGTTGATGTCGGTCAGACACCGATGCGTGTTGACAAGTATATGGCCACACATCTTGAGGACACCTCAAGGCACAGGGTGCAATGCGCGATCAAGGAAGGCTATGTGCGTGTGAACGACAAGGTAGCGAAGGCGAACCTTATCATCCGGCCGGGCGATGTCATCCGTTTTGTGATGCCTTACCGCCGCAGAGGCCTGGAGATTCTTCCGCAGGACATTCCGCTTGACATAGTCTATGAGGACAACGACCTTCTCCTTGTCAACAAGCAGGCCGGGATGGTGGTGCATCCGGGACACGGTCACTTCGAGGGGACGCTCATCAACGCTCTCTCGTACCATCTTGGAATATCCCAGGGGCCGGAGGCGGCCGACGAGAGGATGGGGATTCTCGTGCACCGCATTGACAAGGACACTTCCGGGCTTCTTGTCGTGGCTAAAAACGATGAGACCCAGCTGGATCTGGCTCGTCAGTTCTTCGAACATTCGATCGAGAGACGCTATGTGGCTGTCGTGTGGGGGAACATCAAGGAGGACGAGGGGACGATCAGCGGGAACATCGGACGCGACCCTAACGACAGGCTCAGGTTCAAGGTCTATCCTGACGATGACAGCCGAGGGAAACGCGCCGTGACGCACTACAAAGTCTTGGAGAGATTCGGTTATGTCACCGTGGTGGAATGCAAGCTGGAGACGGGAAGAACGCACCAGATCAGGGTTCATATGACCCACATCGGGCATCCGCTTTTCAACGATGAGCGGTACGGCGGTTCGGAGATTCGCAAGGGTACGATATATTCAAAGTACAAGCAGTTCATACAGAACTGTTTCGAGCTTTGCCCGCGTCAAGCCCTTCACGCGAAGACTCTCGGCTTCGTTCATCCCGGCACCGGTAAATGGATCCAGTTCGACTCGCGGATTCCGGAGGATATGGAGGCGATGATCTCGAAGTGGAGGAACTATGTGAACGCCGTCGGTCCGGCGGAGGACGATGAATAGACGATTACCGAATCCAATAGCCGGTCACTGAACCCAGTACGTCGGCCACTGGGTCCCTACGACGGTCACTGAGCCTGTCGAAGTGACAAAGCTTGTCGAAGTGACTGTGGTTCGACAGGCTCACCAACCATCAAGGTTCGACAAGTTTGGTAGGTATAAAAAAGCCGGGCACTTCGACAAGCTCAGTGACCCGGCTTGGTAGTTGGCTCAGTGACCGGCTCGATTCAGTGGCTGGTTCAGTGACCGGCTCTGTGACCTGTTGTTGGCCTACATTCTTGGCGGAGGTCCCATCGGGCCGCGACCCATACCTGGAGGGCCCATACGGTGGCCACCGTTCTTGCCGCCGCCGAAGGTTCCGAAACGGTAGGTCAGGGACAGGACAATATAACGGCCGAGGGTGTTGTTCAGGGTCTCGGTGTGATAGTTGGACGAATCGGAAATCGAAAGGTTCTTGGCCTGGTCGAGGATGTCGTAGGCGTTAAGTGCCAATGTGAATCTGTCCTTGAACAGAAGTTTGGTGATCTTCGCATTCAGAATCAGCTGCGTTCCCTGATCGGTGGTGTAGCCGTTGTACCAGTTGTAGTTACCATCGGCGACGATGCCGAAACCGCCGGGAACCGTCCAATTCATAGAAGCCGAGACCTGATTGCTCCACGTCATATTCGTTGACTGGTTCGCGATTGTGTACCAAGATTTTGACATTCTTGTGCGTCCGCCTGCCGTAAGTTCCACTATGTCATTGCGGTAGGTAAGACGAAGTCTCTCGGTCAAACCTACGGTCTGAAGCTTGTTCAGGGTGAAGTCCAGCGAATGGAAATCCTCAAGGAACTTGTCGGCGAGGAAATTCTCGGCGCTGTAGTCATCACCGTCGTAGTACCCGCTCATATCAAAATTCGACGATCCCACATAAGAAGAGGACTTGGAATATGATGCCCTCGTCATTGTGAATATACTGAAGTTCGACTTGGCGATAGGCGTGTTGAGCATAACCCGGAGACTGCTGTTGTAGGAATCATTGCCGTTGACAGGAATAGAGTACTGTACTCCGTTCGTGCCGTACCACTGGGCATTGACAATCGGATTCTTGACGATTCCTCCGTCAATTCCGGCGCTGACAGAGAAGTAGGTCTTCTTGTTGGTGTGGCGGAAATCACTTCTGAAATCGTGGTTGAAATAAGGCTCAAGGTACATATTACCGAAAGACACGCTCAGAGGGTTGGTGTTGTCAGGAACTCTCATCAACTGGCTGACGGTAGGCTGCTGCGAGCGTCCGAAATAGAAACCGCGGACATTGGTGTTGTCGTCGATGTCGTACCAAAGCATAGCCTGAGGAGCCCAGTTGAGAACGTGACTGTCGTAGGTGTCGTAGCCGCTGGTCTCGTTGTGGGTGTCGGTCGGGTTGGCGCTCACACCAGCCTGCGCGCGGAGTTTGTCCTTCTGATAGACAAAGTTCGCTCCGATGGTCTGGTTGACGTACCTGTTGACGATCTCGCTCGAATAGACGCTGTTGGCGACCTCATCCACAGGATTATAGAAAAGGTTCGTCGAACTGAAATCCTGCACGACACCGCTGTCGAATGTATTCTTTGTGGAAGAGGTTCTGTTCCAGGAAGCCTCGTAGTTCGCCTCGACGAAGAAGCCCTTGCCCAAAGGCTCGGTGTAGGTGAGGCGGCCGCTCAGGGACTTGGAGTCCTGATTCTGTGTGTAGCGCTGGTTGATGATGGAGTCAGCCTGGACATCATATTCATCAAAAGTGCTGGTCAGGGACTGGTTGAAGCCGTTGGTCTCGTTGCCGCTGAAATTATAACGAGCGTTGAACGAGAGGGTTCTGCCTGCCTTGCCGAGTTTCTGGCGGAAGAGGAAGAAACCGTTGGTCTTCCAGTTGCTGTTGGAACCGGTGTTGCTCGTGAATCCATCGTTGGTCCGGGAAGTCTGGCCGTTCCTCTCGGTGAGTGTCGAGAACTCAGAGAACTCGTTGAAGTCTCCGTTGCCGAAGCTGACCTGAGGCTGGAACAGGATTGATGTGTTCTCCGAGAACTTATGCTCAAGTCGCACGCCGAAACGATGGCCGTCGGAACTCGTGGTGCTCGAACCTTTGTTGTTGTAGATCAGATTATAATCGTCAAGATAGGTGATCTTCTTGCTCTCCTCCTCGCCATAAGTCTCGTTGTTGTTGTAG
>CAYZKZ010000097.1:0-11097 GCA_964479325.1 uncultured Muribaculaceae bacterium | reverse complement strand
TCGTCCGATTGGACAGATAAAATATTCACTAATTTAATTCAACCAACAGGTTATTTATGTCTTTCAAAAAGATCGTATTGTCTCTAATCCTTGTGCTCGCTCCGTTGGCGGTTCTGGCTCAGACCAAGACCATCAAGGGTGTGATCTACGAGGAGGAAACCGGCGAGACTATGCCGGGAGCGACAGTGTCGGTTGTCGGATCCACAAAGGGTGTGATGACTGACCTTGACGGTTCTTTCGAACTGTCCGGAGTCAAGCCGACTGACAAACTCAAGTTTGAGTGCCTTGGAAAGGAGACTCAGATTCTGGAGGTCGGAAGTATGACCAATTTCATCGTTAAGCTGAAGAACGCGGCTAACGAACTTGACGAGGTGACCGTCGTGGCCTTCGGTAAACAAAGGAAGGAAAGCACGGTCGCAGCCATCACCACAGTTGATGTCGGTACCCTCAAGGTCCCTTCAAGCAACTTGACCACAGCCCTTGCAGGTAATGTGGCCGGTGTCATCGCCTACCAGCGCTCCGGTGAGCCTGGCCAGGACAACGCCGACTTCTTCGTGCGTGGTATCACCACCTTCGGCGCCAACACCAGCCCTCTGATCCTCATCGACAACATCGAGCTGACCTCCACTGACCTCGCCCGCCTTCAGCCGGACGACATCGAGAGCTTCTCGATTATGAAGGACGCCACGGCGACGGCTCTCTACGGAGCCCGCGGAGCCAACGGTGTCATCTTCGTGACGACCAAGCGCGGTCAGGAAGGACCGGCGAAGATCTTCGCCCGTGTCGAGACTTCGATCTCACAGCCTACCGACGTTGTCGAGCTTGCCGACCCTATCACCTATATGAAGTCCTACAACGAGGCCATCACCACCCGTGACCCTCTCGGAGACTTGATGTACTCCTACGACAAGATCGAGAACACCGGAAAGCCTGGCGCCAATCCTTACATCTATCCTTCCAACGATTGGTACAACATGCTCTTCAAGGACTACGCCACAGCCTACCGCGCAAACGTTTCCGTCCGTGGTGGAGGTAAGATCGCGAGCTACTATGTCTCCGGAGCCTTCACGGAGGACACAGGTATTCTGAATGTTGATAAGAGAAACAGCTTCAACAACAACATCGACCAGAAGACCTACACCCTTCGCTCCAACATCGACATCAATGTTACCCCTACCACAAAGCTGGCCGTCCGCCTTACCGGTAACTTCACTGACTACCGCGGACCGCTTGACGGAGGTAACAAGGTCTATGTGGATGTGGTTCACTCCGATCCTGTGCTCTTCCCGGCCTACTATCCAATGGATGACGACCACGTCGGAATCAAGCACATTATGTTCGGTAACTACGATCAGGGCCAGTACACCAACCCTTACGCCAATATGGTGAAAGGTTACCGTGACTACCAGCGCTCACAGATGATCGCCGCCATCGAACTCAACCAGAACCTCGATTTCATCACCAAGGGACTCAGCGCTATGACGCTCTTCAACCTGACCCGTCTCTCAGACTTCAGCGTGAACCGTCAGTTCAGTCCTTACTGGTACACCCTCAACACCTACGATTCCTACACGGGTGAATATCACCTTGCCAGAATCAACGACAATGGTACGGACTACCTTACCTACAACGAGGGCAGCAAGACCGTGCAGAACACCCTTTACTCCGAGACCCGTCTCAACTATGCGCGCGACTTCGGACGCAGCGAGGTGACCGGTCTGTTGGTTCTCACCGCCTACGAGTCCCGCAAGGCCAACGCCGGATCGCTCCAGCTTTCCCTCCCGTCCCGTAACGCCGGTCTCTCCGGACGTTTCACCTACGGTTGGGACAAGAGGTACTTCACCGAGTTCAACTTCGGTTACAACGGTTCCGAGCGTTTCCACAAGTCACACCGCTGGGGATTCTTCCCGTCAGCCGGAGCCGCTTGGGTGGCCTCCAACGAGCCTTGGTTCAAGTCTTTGAAGAAGACTGTTGACAATCTCAAGTTCCGTGTCTCCTACGGTCTCGTGGGTAACGACAAGATCGGAAGTGAGAGAAACCGTTTCTACTATCTCTCCGAGATGAATATGAACAGCTCCTCCCTGTCTGCCCAGTTCGGTGAGTTCCGCGGAATCAACTACCAGGGTATCGACGTTGTCCGCTATGCCAACGAGGCGATCACTTGGGAAAGGTCCTACAAGACGAACTACGCTGTCGAGCTCGGCCTGTTCGACAACTTCGACCTCATCGCCGAGTACTTCACAGAGAGGCGTAAGGACATCTTTATGGGCCGCGCCGACATCCCTGAGACAATGGGTCTTCAGGCCGGGATCTCCGCCAACATCGGTGAGGCGAGAGCCCACGGTGTTGACCTTCAGGCAGAGTACCAGAAAGTCTGGAACAAGGATTTCTGGACATCCGCGAGAGCCAACTTCACCTGGTCAACGGGTAAGTACGATGTCTATGAGGAGCCTACCTATCCGGAGAAGTACCGTCAGCACGCCGGCTACTCCATCAAGCAGACCTGGGGCTACATCGCCGAGCGTCTCTTCATCGATGACGAGGAGGCCGCCAACAGCCCTGACCAGACTTCGTTCGGTTCTTCCTACGGCGGAGGTGACATCAAATATACCGATGTCAACGGCGACGGCAAGATCACCACAGCGGATATGGTTCCTATCGGCTATCCTACATCCCCTGAGATCATCTACGGTTTCGGTGTTTCCGTCGGCTATAAGGGAATTGACCTCTCCGTGTTCTTCCAGGGCCTCGGCCGCGAGTCTTTCTGGATCAATGCCACAAGCACCTACGACACGACGAACAACATCTACGGAACCGCTCCGTTCGTGAACAACACTCAGCTGCTCAAGGCCTACTCCGACAGCCACTGGAGTGAGGACAACCGCGACATCTACGCTCTCTACCCAAGGTACAGCGCCTACGAGAACTATAACAACACGGCGACGAGCACCTGGTGGATGAGGGACGGTTCTTTCCTTCGTCTGAAGCAGCTTGAGCTTGGTTACACCCTTCCTAACAAGCTTACCCGCAAGCTTCACATCGACAGCCTGCGTCTCTATTTCCAGGGCAACAACCTCCTTTGCTGGAGCAAGTTCAAGCTTTGGGACCCGGAGCTTGCCGGAAACGGTCTCAATTATCCTATTCAGAGGACATTCAACTTTGGTGTGAATGTTACGTTTGACACCAAATAATGTACGAGAATTATGAAAAAGTTTTTTAAGAATATTACAATTTCACTGTTAGCGGCGGCTTCACTGTCTGCGGTAAACGGCTGCAACCAGTTCCTTGACGTTGTGCCGGATGACGGCCTTGCGTCGATCGAGACGGCCTTCAACCTCAGATCGACAGCCATCAGGTACCTGGCCACCTGCTACTCCTATATGACAAGCGATGGTATGGCTGGTCGGGACAGCGGTATGCTCACGGGTGACGATCTGTGGGATCTTGACACTCGTGTGACCACGTATCTTTACAATAAGAACTCAGCGTCCTTCCCTATCGCCAAGGGACTCCAGAGCGCGGCTATCTGCTACAACAGCGACTGGAAGAGTATGTACGAGGGAATCCGCTGCTGCGACATCCTCGTCGAGAACATCGACGGTGTTCCGGATATGACCGAGGACGAGAAGGCACAGTGGAAAGCCGAGGCTTCCTTCCTCAAGGCCTACTACCATTTCAACCTGATCCGCAAATGGGGACCGGTTCCGATCATCCGCGAAAGCCTTCCGATCGACTCTTCCGTAGATGAGGTGCGCGTTTACCGTGACAACATCGACGACTGCTTTGACTTCGTCCTTGACCTCTTGGATGAGGCTGAACCTTATCTTCCGCTTGTGAATCCGTCCAACGATGAGCTTGGCCGTATCACCAAGCCGATCTGCGCCGCTCTCAAGGCTAAGGTGGCCGTGTATGCCGCCAGCCCTCTGTTCAACGGCAATGATGAGGAGGCTTCTTTGGTTGACGGCCGCGGTGTGAGACTTTTCCCGTCCAAGTCAGACGCTGACAAACTCAAGCGTTGGGAAGACGCTCTTGAGGCCTGCGAGGATGCCATCGACGTTTGCGAGGAGGCCAACCTTAAGCTTTACGACAGAGCCAACGTTGAGATGGACTACAGAATGTGTGACTCCCTTGTCACCGATCTCACAATCCGCAACGCCTTCTGCGAGAGGTGGAACAGCGAGCTGATCTGGGGCAACACCCAGGTATCTACGGTTTCATTCCAGCAGTGGTGTGTGCCTATTCTCCAGAAAGACGCCAATGGTACGAAGCTTGGCGGTATCGGAGGTACTGATTTCATCGGAGTTCCGCTCAAGATAGCCGAGATGTTCTACACAAAGAACGGTCTGCCTATCAACTATGACAAAGAGTGGACTGATAAGGATCAGTTTGAGATTATGACTGGTGATGAAACCCATAAGTACTACATCAAGCAGGGCTATCAGACCATCCGACTGAACTTCAACCGTGAGCCAAGATTCTACGCCGACCTCGGTTTTGACGGCGGCAAATGGCTCGGCGCGCTTGGAAACTACAACGACCTCACACCGGATGACGTTTACACTCTCGAGGCCCGCGGCGGTAGCTTTAACGGAAAGACCAACAACAAGGAGGCCGGCCCTGTCACAGGTTATCTCCCTAAGAAGTTGGCTCCTTACAGGCTGATCTGGTCAGGAAACGCATCGTATGCGTCCGTCTCCACTTATTGGTATCCTTGGCCGATGATCCGTCTCTCCGATCTCTATCTGCTTTACGCGGAGGCGATCAATGAAGTCGAGGGTCCTAACGGAGCCTACAGCGAGGAACTTTTCAATGCTCTTGACGCTGTCCGCGAGCGCGCCGGCATCCCTGGAGTGAAAGAGTCCTGGGACAACTACAGCACTCGTCCTGACCTCTACAAGTCACAGGTCGGAATGCGTGAGATCATCCACCGTGAGCGTCTGATCGAGCTTGCGTTCGAGAGCCAGAGATACTGGGATCTCCGCCGCTGGAAGGAAGCTTCGACTGAGTACCAGAAGGGAATCTATGGATTCCGCGTGGCTGCGTCCTCGCCGAGCGAGTACTACCAGAAGACTCTGATCTCAAACCAGAGCTTCGGTCTTAAGGACTACTTCTGGCCTATCTACACGTACTACATTGAAAGAAACCCTCATCTGGTACAGAATCTTGGTTGGTAACATTTTTAATGAAACTAAAGAATGAACAAGATATTAAAGACAACATTCTCTCTGCTCTGCTCCGCTCTTCTTCTTGTCGCCTGTAGCGACGGAGCCAATGAGTATGGACGAGTAGATCAGATCGACGAGAGCATCCCGGCCCCGAGTCCTGTTACAGTGGCGGGCGTGAGAAGCATCAGTGGCGGCGCTGTCATCAAGGTCAACATCCCTGACGATGACAACATCAAAGGCGTGATCGCCAAATATACCCGTAACGGAGAGCAGGTCAACGCTAAGATCTCCCGCTATGTAGATAGCCTTACGGTGGTAGGCTTCGTTGACACCAAGCCTCACACCATCGAGCTTGCGTCCATCAATGTCAATGAGGTTGAGTCAACACCTGTCAAGGTCGAGATCACCCCTCTTGAGCCTGCCATCTCTCTTGCCACCGCCACCCTTTATCAGACATTCGGTGGTGTGAAGGTCCGCATCGACGGCAACACACCTAAGGAGAACCTGACGATCGTGCTCCTCCGCGACACCGATCTCAGCGACTTCGACAAGCCTGTCAGCCAGATGAAATGGGAGCAGGTGACCACTCTGTTCACCGCTGCCGAGCAAATCACCCTTTCAAGGCGTAACATTGATCCTGTGGAGGCGATTTTCGGAGCGTACATCCGCGACAGATGGGGCAATGTGTCCGACACGGTGAAGGCCATCATCACTCCTCTCGAGGAGGTGAAGCTCACGAAGTCAAAGTTCAGGGACGCCAAGATCAAGGACGACAACTGTACCGCCAGTGCCTCAAGGTATGGTGTGGATATGCTTTGGGACGATCTCAACGACCCTGACGGAAAGGGAACGAACCTCTTCGACAGTAACCCGACTGCGTTGCCGGCCTGGATCACCATCGATCTCGGCGTGTTGACCAAACTCAGCCACGTGCAGACCTTGCCTCGTGGTCGCAACTACTACTGTTATGACGGAGCCCAGGTGCGCAGATTCGAGTTCTGGGGAAGCAAGAACCCTACGGGCGAGTCTGTCGAGGGCAATGAGCACGGGTTTGACAACACTTGGTTCTGCCTCGGTAAATTCGAGCAGACGAAGCCATCCGGCTACGACCCTGACGGCTCTGTCGGAACCATCACCCAGGACGACAGGGAGTACTGGAACAACGGTAACGACTTTGAGTTCAACAATGAGGAATATCCTCAAGCCTATGATGAACTCCGCTACCTGCGTGTTGTCTTTGTGGACACCTTCGCGTCCTACGGCTACACCGGCAGCTCGTACAAGATCCAGATGGGTGAGCTTACCCCTTACGGACAGGTGCTTCAGGAATATAGGTAATTAACCATTCTGCTATGAATATGAAAACATTGAAAACAAGCATATTTGCCGCTGCCGCTATTCTTGCCGCCGCTGTCTCCTGCACCACGCAGGACGACATCTACAAAGAGTTTGTCAAGACCAACATCTACCCGGCGAAGGCTTTGGATGTCAAATCAGAGACAGGTTTCAACAAGGTGACCCTGTCCTGGCCTGTTCCAAAGGATCCGTCCGTTAGGTCCGCAAGAATCTACTGGGACAACCGGTCTGATTCTATGGATCTGAACTACTCTGATTTTGCGGACACCGCGTCTATAAGGATCGAGAACCTTGACGACAGAGGCTACACCTTTGAGATTGTCAACTTTGACAAGCTCGGCAACAGGTCGATGTCCTCTGAACTGACCGCCACCCCTTATGGAAAGAACTGGCTCTCGACACACGAGGAAAGGCAGTTCAAGCACGCTTGGGTTGACGGCACGACCGCCACTGTCCAACTCACCGAGTCCACATCCGATATGGTGGCCACCAAGTTCCGCTACAAGAACACGGACGGCGAATGGGTCGAGTTCGGACCGAGGATGACTCCGAGGGAAACCAACTTCAAACTGACCAACGCTATGCGCGGAAAGTACTTCGAGTTCAGCTCAGGTTTCCTCCCGAGCGACGGAAGGGACACCGCGTGGATGGAATGGACTAAGTCTTCCTATCCGATTGTCTATCCGCTTGACACAAAGGGTTGGACTGTCACGGCAACCACCGGAATGACGATGGGTGACAACACTCCTGACAAGATTTTCGACGGAGTCTCTGACGCCAACCACCGTTGGCACAGCATCGCCAGCAAGACGTTCCCTAAGATCCTTTCGATCGACACGAACTGCAAGGATGGTGAGGAGCCGACCTACAAGACCTTCTCTATGGCGAGAAACCCTACGATGAACCAGCGTTACATCTTCAATTTCCAGATTTTCACGGGTAACAATCCTTTTGATCCGGATGAGAAGAACTTCGCTTCCGTATTCGGCACTCCGATTTGCAACTCCCTTCTGTACTGGGGCGATAACCCTGGAAGCAGGAACTGTACTATGGAGGCGGGACGCTATCTTGCGATCGTGTTCACCAACTCCAGAAGCGGTTCTGGCTACATTGACCTTTGGGAGCTTACCGTTTGGGGCTACATCGAGGCTGACGCCAACTAATAATTAAACTATACGAAAAAATGAACATCAAAAAAATGTCAATATCCTTTCTGGCGACGTTGCTCTCCGTGGCGACATTCCTCTCTTGTAATGTGAAGGAGGAAAAAGGCGAGAATCCTGGCACTGATCCTGAGCAGCCAACAGCCACAGAGATCAAGTTCACGGCTGAACTCCCTGACGCTCCCGCCGGATTCAAGACGACCTGGACCGCCGGAGACGAGATTGTCGTCTATAGCGTGAAAGGCAACTTCACTTCTAAAGAGACACTGAAGGCCACTGATGTGACCTCTGACGGCAAGACCGCTACTTTCGTCTCTTCCGGAAAGCTTCTCAAGAACGCCGAGTATTTCTACGGAATGCTCAACGACTGCGGAGTCAAGGGCTTCAAACTCAAGCAGTACTGGTCAACGGACAATATGGACAGGTGCCGCGACGCGGTGCCTTCCGTGACCGTGGCCTCCTGCGACAAGAATGATATGACCTTGAAATTCAAGAATATCTTCTCTCTTCTCAAGGTGACTGTCACCGATCCTGACACCAAGTACATCAAGGTTTCCGGCAACAACGGTGAGGTCATCAATAAGAACAAGTTTGTCGCTTTCGCCAACTTCGATCTCTCTGACAACCCTTCACCGGATTTCGAGAACACCATCTACATAAGGAAATATGTTGACGGAGCGGGCGACTATTTCATCGGTCTTTACCCTGATATTCTTTTGAACAGCGGCTACACCGTCATCGCCTGTGACGCTTCCGACAATGTCATCGGTCGTGTCACTTCCTACGAGACCCTTGAGACTGAGGCCGGTAAGGTTTATTCAGCCGGTACCATCGAGGCTCCGCGCGAGCTTTCGCCTGTGTTCGACGAGTCCAAGATCGCCTTGTCTCTCGCCGCCATCAGCGACGTTCACATCGAAGGCTCCGGCGACGCTTATGCCAATAAGTTCGTTTCCGCTCTCAACCAGCTGAAAGCCAAGGCTTCCGAAAGCGACGCCAACGGAATTGACGGAGTTATGGTTGTCGGTGACCTCATCCAGAGGGCTGAGGTGGCTATGGCCCAGAACTTCAAGAACCTCTATGAAGAGGTGTTCAACCCTGAGGAGGTGCCGATGGTTTACACGATCGGTAACCACGATATGAACCCAACTTATGCCTGGACCGCAAGCACTGTGGCTCAGTCTGTGGCTCTCTACAACACATTCGGTCCTGAGTACTTCAAGACTGACGTTGACAACACGATGAGGAACAACTACGAGGCTCGCCATTGCATCATCGGTGGCTATCACATCCTTGCCGTCACACCTAACGGCGACCAGCCTGTGGTATATTCACCGAACGTTGTCACCTGGCTTGACCAGCAGCTTGAGTCTATCACCAAGACAGATCCTAACAGGTACGTCATCGTGCTGACCCACCCTATGATCTACAACACGATCTATGGTAGTCTCCTCGGCGAGGAAGGCGGAATCTGGACATCCACCCTTCCTAACTACTGGGCGACAAGGGCTTTGACCGGCGTGCTTGAGAAGTATCCTCAGGTGGTTTCGTTCCACGGTCACCTTCACTTCCCGATCAACGATCCTCGCACCCTCTGGCAGGGTAAGTGGACCGCTCTTGGTTGCGGATCAACAAGGTATATGGCCATCGAGCCTGCCGGTTGGGAAGGTGTCAGCAGCACTCCTACAGTGATGAACGACTCCAACAACTTCTCTCAGGGCTATCTCGTTCAGTTTGACACCAACGGCAATATGCGCGTCATCAAGATGGACTTCTTCAACAACGGAACCATCGGTGAGCCTTATGTGATGCAGTATCCGAGCGCTGACGGAGCCAACCTTGCGAAGTACAACAATGATTCCCGCAAGGCCGCCAACCAGGCTCCGACCCTGAGCACCATCGAGGCCAAGGATGTCAAGGAGTCCGAGGCCGCTACGGTGACATTCGCCGCCGGTAAGGACGATGAGTTTGTTCATCACTATGTAGTGACCCTCTCCAAGGCTGGAAAGGAGGTCGCCACCAAGAAGATTCTTGCTGACTTCTACCTCCATCCAAAGACTTCTGATATGAAGTCCAGCTGGACCGTTGACTTCGGCACTCTTTCGGAATCCGGACAATACACTGTCACAGTTGTCGCCTACGATTCTTGGGACGCCGAAAGCGCTCCTCTCACCGCGACATTCAACTGCGGCGATGTGACTCCTTCCGAGAAGTTTGAGCTTTGGGAATCCGATCAGGCTGGCTCGCACGAGCTTTCCGGCCCTGCGTCTGACAATGGCAAGACCGCCGGTGTTGGCGGCTGGCTGAGCTACAACGACGGCACTGCGTCTTGGACAGCAAACACCACCGGAGCACCTCGTTCGGCAACCTTGGAACTCACCAATGGCAGCAAAATCACTGTCAATCAGGTTGAGGCCAAGGATCTTGCGGGCAACTACACATTCTACAACTATTCTTTCAACAGTGCGAGTGTAAGCAACACCAAGGTTGTTAATCAGAGCGGAAGGCAGCACGAGACCGCTGTTGAATTCAAGACTGTGGCAAATCCGGAGACCATCAACGGACACGTCCATAACCTTGATCTTGTAGGTCTGTATCTTGACTTCGCTGTTCCTGCTTCATTCGAGATAGTTGACGGCACTCCGATGCTCTACACCTATATGTCTCTTGACTACCAGAAGGTAAGCAACAACACAGAGGTGGCCTGCATCACCGAACTCACCAACACCACTACTTACGCAACAGGCTATTTCGCACCGCTCAAATTCGGTGTCAATGACTGTAACTATGCCTGGATCGGATGGGGTCTTGACGACCTCTTCGGAACTCCTAAGTTCGGTATCGGCACAGGTGCTCAGAGGCTTGTCTCTTCAGGTAGGTATTGCTGCGGCTTCTCATTCGTTGTCAAAGGCTATGCTGAAGGCAAATATACCACCATCTACCAGTTCAACTACAACAACAAGTGGGTATATGGTGGAACGACTGGTGGTGGATATTTCGCAAAGAATTAACCCCGATGTGATCGGCAAGTCCCTTCAAGTGACTTAGCTGACCACTCCTGATAATCGACCGGACGGCTCACCGCGAGCCGCCCGGTTTTTTTGTTTCTCCCTCCCCGAAGTCCCGCACAAGCGTAACCACCACGGATCCCACTCCGAACCCATAGCTGGTCGAAGCCTGTCCAACCTGAGGTCGCTGAGCCAGTCGAAGCGCCGAAGCCACACTCGCAAACAAAAGTAACCACCCGTGGCAGGTAGGTTATTGAATGTAAGTGTGATGATGCGTTATACTCCCTCCCGTGACGGGTGGTAGTATATTCCCTTACTTTATTGAACATCAGCACTTTAGCCGCCACGGCAGCTGTCGATAAGTCCGGGAGGACGTTCATCGTGGAGATGCAGGCCTCGCCGGAGGAC
>CAYZKZ010000096.1:0-11106 GCA_964479325.1 uncultured Muribaculaceae bacterium | reverse complement strand
TGGCGGCCACCAACGCGATCATCAAGACAACAGACATCCCGAACAACATCACCACGGACATCTCCGGAGACTTCGAGGACCAGCAGTCAATGTTCCTGAACCTTGTCGTGCTGATGGTTCTGATCATCATCCTCGTCTATATGGTGATGGCCTCCCAGTTCGAGTCGTTTATGAGTCCGTTCGTGATTATGTTCTCCGTGCCGTTCGCGTTCACCGGTGTGATCCTCGGCCTCTGGGCCACGAACACAGCCCTCGGTGTGATGGCGATGATCGGTATCATCATCCTGCTTGGTATCGTTGTGAAGAACGGTATCGTGCTGATCGACTACACGATTCTTATGCGTGAGAGGGGAATGAGCGTCATCGACGCTTCCATCACCGCCGCGAGAAGCCGTCTGCGTCCTATCCTTATGACCACCCTCACGACAGTGCTCGGTATGGTGCCTATGGCTGTCGGACGCGGCGAAGGATCTGAGATGTGGCGCTCGCTCGGTATGACCGTCTGCTGGGGTCTGACGATCTCGACCCTCGTCACCCTTATCCTGATCCCTACGCTTTACTGCTCCCTCGCCACCGCGCAGGAGAAACGCAAGGCGAAGAAAATGAAACAGATCAACGCTTAATGAATATTCATCTTTAATATGAAAGCACTTTTTATCGCATATAATCAGGCCTACGGCAACGAGATTGTCGAACTGCTTGAGGGGTTCGGCCAGAGGGGGTTCACCCAGTGGCTCGACATCCAGGGCAGGGGAGGCGTGGATGGCATTCCGCATCTCGGAGACCACGCCTGGCCGGAGCAGAACTACGCCATCCTGACGATCGTCCCTGACGAGAAGGCCGGCCAGATTATGGAGGCTCTGCGCCAGAAGGACAAGGACTTCAAGGATCTCGGCCTAAGGGCGTTTGTCTGGAACATCGAGCAGGCTTTGTAGGGTGATGTCGCTTCGACCGGGCGCTTCGACAAGCTCAGCGACCCGATGTGCTTTCGCTCGCTGAGCCGAGTCCGTAGAACCGCATTGTTCGGGTCGCTGTGGTTCGGCAGGCTCACCAACCTGTCGAAGCGCCCGAACCAAAGCCCTCCGCTTCTATTTTTTGCTGAAGCCACCGAATTTGTTATCTTTGTGTCTGGAACGGTAATTGCGGTTGCCGTTCCGGACATTTTAAATATTCATCGTTATGGAAAAAACAGCTACCAACGAAAATTTTGCGGAGATCATCTCCGACAGCAAGCCGGTACTGGTGGATTTCTGGGCGACCTGGTGCGGCCCTTGCCGCGCGCTTGCCCCGACAGTCGAGACCATCGCTTCTGAATATGACGGCAAAGCCACAGTCGTGAAATGCAATGTTGACGATTGTGATGACATAGCCGCCAAGTATGGCATACGCAACATCCCGACCCTTCTCTTTTTCAAAGGCGGGGAGGTTGTCGATAAGCTTGTGGGCAATGTCCCTAAGGCTGAGATAGCGGCCAAGCTGGACGCTCTTGTCTGATTTTAAAGCCGTTGCCGCTATGAGAAAATCATTATTCGCTGTCGTTCTGGCTGTCGCCCTGCTTTTTGGCACGGACGCCTTCGCCCAGCGCTATACGTCGTCCCGTGTCGGTGTTATGGGAGGATTCACTTCATCCGCAGCCAAGATCAAGGATGTTGACACGAAATCAGTCTCCCTGTACCATATCGGACTGACCGCCGCTTTTCCGGTCGGAGGAGGTTTCTCCATCCAGCCTTCCATCCTCTATCAGGTGAAAGGCGCTTCCGCCGACAATCTCGGCGATATGACCGTCTCTGACTTGGGAAAATCCTTCGAGACCAAGGTCGGATACCTTGAGGTTCCGGTTCAGATTCAATGGGGGCCGGATCTTATGCTTTTCCGCCCTTATGTCTTTGCCGAGCCATTCGTGGGCTACAAGATCTCGTCGAGCAACAATGAGACCGCCAAAGTCTTCAAGGATGAGTTGAAGAAGGTTGAGTACGGACTCGGACTTGGAGCGGGAATCGATGTCTGGAGACTTCAGATCTCCGCCAAGTATTTCTGGAACTTCGGCAAGATCTACGAGACCGGCGACACCGCTGAAAGCACGATCCGTGACGCTGTCAACAACGGCAACAACTTCAACGGAATAATGGCTTCGGTCGCCTTCTTCTTTTAATGGCTTGACAGATGGGTGAGGAACGGAAGATCGTAATCTACTGCGCCGCAAGTTACGGCATAGATCCTAAATTCAATCAAGCTGCGCGGGAATTGACCCGCGCGGCTTGTTCGCTTGGTTACACTATTGTCTCCGGCGGATCGTTCAGGGGAACGATGGGCGCTGTGGCAGAGGAGGTTGTCAGTTGTGGAGGACGTCACATAGGCGTTCTGCCGCGCTTTATGGAAAAGTTCAGATTCCCGGACCTTGATGAGTTGATCTGGACTGACACTATGGCCGAGCGCAAGGAGAGAATGCGCGAGGGAACCTGTGCCGCCGTGGCCTTGCCGGGTGGAATAGGAACTCTGGACGAGTTGATTGAGACCCTGACGCTCGCCAAACTGGAGAAATACTCGGGAAAGATTTTCGCGCTGAACCTCGACGGGTTCTATGAGCCGCTCAAATCCTTGCTGGAACATTATGTGGAGACCGGGATGCTTGACCCTCGCCACAGGAATCTGATTGAGTTCCCTGACACGGTGGCAGAGCTTGTCGAACATCTGAAATAATTGATCATCAATGCTAAAGAACCGCCGCTGATGACTCTTGAAGAAGTAAGGACATTTTTAGGAAAGGACTGGGAGGAGACGGATTCATTGATCAGGTCTTCCCTCAGAAGCGACATAGAACTCTTGGATGCGACCAACACCGCCATTCTGAGCCACAGCGGCAAGCAGCTTCGTCCGCTGATCTCGCTTCTTGTGGCGAGGGCTTGCGCTGGGGGCAAGGCCAATCAGGACAGCATCCATTTCGCCGCCGCCACTGAACTGCTTCACAACGCTACCTTGCTTCACGATGACGTGGCGGACAAAAGTTCGGAAAGACGAGGTTTTCCGACAGTGATGTCCATCCTCGGCAGTTCCGCGTCGGTGCTGATCGGAGACTATTGGCTCGTCAGGGCGATGGAAAGCATACTTGCGTCGCCGGTTCACGGCAATAAGGTCATAAGGGTCTTCTCCAAGACTCTCAGCTGCCTTGCCGAAGGCGAGATGCTCCAGCTTCAGAAGGCCTCCAGCGGTGACACGGACGAGGATGACTATCTCAGGATAATCTACAGCAAGACTGCTTCCCTTTTCGAGTCCGCCGCCGTGTCCGCCGCCGTGTCGGTCGATGCGGAAGACGAGTGGGTGGAGGCGGTGCGAAGCTATGCCGTGAGCTTGGGAATAGCTTTCCAGATCAAGGACGATATATTCGATTACTCTGAGGGTCAGGACATTGGCAAGCCTGTCGGTATTGATTTGGAGGAGCAGAAAATCACCTTGCCGCTTTTGGGCGCGCTCCGTTCCGTCGGGGAGGAGGAGGCTTCCGGGATAAGGAAGAAGGTGGTTGACATCCACGAGCATCCGGAGTACAAGGATGAGATCGCCGCCTTCGTCAGGGGCAATGGCGGTGTTGAATATGCTGTCTCGGTCCTGGATGGCTATGTGGCCAAGGCCATTGACGCTCTCTCCGTCCTGCCGGACTCCAGGGAAAAGGAATATCTTGCCGGAATCGCGGGTTTCACCGCCTATCGGAAAAGCTGATGGGGCTGGATGAGATCATAGGGAACAGTGACGCGGTGAGGGCGTTGAAGGGGATGGCTGACAGCGGCCGCATCCCTCACGCTTTGATGCTTTATGAGAACGATGGCTGCGGGGCGATGGCTCTTGTGCTTGCGTTTCTCGGCCGGATTATGGGCGACGAGCACAAGGTCTCGTCATTGATCCATCCGGATGTTCACTATGTCTATCCTGTGGCCAACGGCTCGAAGGTCACTGAAAAGGTCGAGAACCTCAGGGCGGATCTGTTCCTTGACTATTGGAGGGAGTTGATGAAATCCAATCCCTACGCTTTGGAGGAAGAGGTCAGCGCCGCGTTCGGGATCGAGGGCAAGCAGGCCGGGATCAATAATGCCGAGGCAAAGGAAATTCTTGAGACCGTGTGGCTTACATCGGTCGAGGGAGGATGGAAGGCTGTGGTCGTCTATTTGCCGGAGAAGATGAACGCCGCCTCTGCCAACAGGCTTCTCAAAGCTGTGGAGGAGCCGCCGGAGAAGACCATATTCATTATGGTCACGCACGCTCCGGAGAAAGTGATGCAGACAATTTCCTCAAGGTGTCAGGCGATAAGAATCCTGCCATATTCAAAGGATGAGGTCGCTGAGATTCTGACAACTCGTTTCGGTAAGTCCGCCGACGAGGCCGCCCAGGCCGCTTTGGTCGCCGGAGGAAGTGTCGGAGTGGCGCTGCGCGGCCTTTCTGGGAGGGAGGACTATCTTCGCCGGATGGAGATGTTCAAAGGACTGATGGAGGCGCTTGGGTCGAGGGATCTTTCCGCCGCCCTTGGCTGGGGTGACGCTATGGCCGCGCTGCCGTCGCGTGAAAACCAGAAAGCTTTTTGTAAATTTGTGGGCGAAAGCCTCAGGAAGGTCTTTCTGATCCAGCAGGGAATGCCTCAGCTCGCCGGAGTTTCCGAGGAGGAGAGGGAGTTTTTCACCGGTCTTGCGTCACGTTGCAGGAAAAGCTTCCCGAGACTGGCCGTGGCCGGTCTTGACAGGGCTTTGACGTTGATTGACAGGAATGTGAACCAGAAGATTCTTTTCACCGACCTTGTGGGGCGGTTGTACTTGAGTTTCTGACAATAAGGAATATAATTATGGATAACATTGATAACGAGACAATAAAATTCGACTGTAACCGTGGATGCACGATCACCAAGGACCAGGAGACCGGTGAATATGACTGCAACTACCGCCAGGGTTGCTGCAAACTGAAGGACTACGACTGGCTTCACGGCATCCGTCAGGAACAGTTCAAGGACTTGTTCGAGGTGCGCTTCAAGAACACCCGTAAAGGAATATACATCAACGCTTCCGGTCAGGGGATCAAGGCCGGGGATCTGGTCATCGTCGAGGCCACGAACGGCCACGATCTTGGCATTGTGACCCTTGAGGGGCCGATTGTTGGCCGTCAGATGAAATGCAAGGGAATCGATCCGGAGACCGCCCCGCTGAAGAAGATCTACCGCAGGGCCAAGCCTTTCGACATCGCCAAATGGCAGGAGGCCATTGCCCGTGAGCAGGACACTATGATCCAGGCCCGCAGGATCGCCGCCGAGCTTGGCCTTGATATGAAGATCGGTGACGTGGAGTTTCAGGGGGACGGCACAAAGGCCATTTTCTACTACATAGCCGACGGCCGCGTGGATTTCCGCCAGCTCATCAAGGTCTATGCCGAGGAGTTCCGCATCAGAATCGAGATGAAGCAGATCGGAGCGCGTCAGGAGGCCGGTCTGATCGGAGGTCTCGGAATCTGCGGCAGGGAGCTTTGCTGCGCCAATTTCATAACGAACTTCCAGTCCATCTCTACCTCCGCCGCCCGTGTCCAGGATCTGTCCCTGAATCCGCAGAAACTTGCGGGACAGTGCGGAAAGCTCAAGTGCTGCCTTAACTATGAGGTGGCCAACTATCTGGATGCCCAGACACGCCTGCCGAAGGTCTCCGAGCCTTTGGAGTTCCAGGACGGTCTGGCTTATCTGGTCAAGACGGACATCCTTAGGGAGATAATGTACTTCTCCTACGAGAAGGGTTCTCTGTCGAATCTCTATCCGGTGGCCGCTGCCGATGTCGCTCAGATCATCGCTATGAACCGGAACGGGGAGAAGCCTGAGTCGCTGAAGAGCGAGCCGGAGCCTACGGGACCTCAGTTCGTCTCCGCTGTAGGTGACGACAGCATCACGAGGTTCGACAAGCCGAAAAAGAACAAGGGCAAAAACCGCGGCAAGGGCAAGGCGAAGCCTGCGGGAGAGCCTGTGGCTCAGGCGGCCGCACCGGCGGAGAGCGCCGACGCACCTGCCGGACCAAAGCCGGACAGACCTAATAATTCGTTCAAGGGCAGGAACAACGGCTCCCGGAGGAACGGGAACGGCCGCCCTCAGCAGCAGCGTCCGAGGGGAGACAGAAAGCCTGAACAGAAGCCGAAGACCGATGCGTAGCCCTTTCCTGGCGCTGGTTCTTTTGGCGGTCGCGGCTTCCTGCTCGCGGCCATCCTCCTACGAGCCTTTTGTCGTCAGGGAGGATGCTGAATATGGCGACACTTACAATTTCAGCCTTGATCTTTCGGATTCAACGACCTCATACTCATTGGATTTCTTCACGAGACTCGATCGTCCGGCGTTCGGCGATTTCAGGTCGGACAGCGTTTCCCTGGATCTGAGGTGGATTTCCCCTTCGGATTCGGTGATCCTTTCCGACACGACTTTCATCCGGGTCGGCCAGGCCGTGGACTCGTCGTACTATTCAAAGGACTATGTGGTTGGCTACAAGGATGTCCTGAATCTGCCTGAAAGGGGAGTCTGGCGTCTTAAGGCCAAGGTTATGAATGATTCCGAGGCTATCCGGGGAATCGGTGTGATATTCACAAGAAAGTAATGGGACACGATAAACTAAGAAAATTCGCCGAGAACGAGACTTTCGCCTGCCTTTTGCAGCCGGAGGCCTCCTCTGTGCTTGACAAGACCGAACCCGGCAACAGCCTCAGGCTCAAGGATCATCCTGTAAAGGGACACTGGAACGAAAGAATGTTCGCTTCCGCACGTCCGATCGTTCTGGAATTAGGCTGCGGGAAAGGGGAATATACGATCGATCTTTCCCGTAGAGAGCCGTCGCTCAACTACATCGGGGTAGATATCAAGGGCGCGCGTCTTTGGAAAGGGGCCAAGTTCGCGACGGAGAACAATCTTCCCAACGTGGCTTTCCTGCGAACCAGAATCGAGTTCATCGAGGCTTTCTTCGCTCCGGAGGAAGTCTCGGAGATCTGGCTGACATTCTCCGACCCGCAGATGAAGAGCGAGAACTGCCGTCTCACGAGTCCGCTTTTCCTTGAGCGCTACCGTAAATTCCTGAAAAAGGGCGGAATAGTCCACCTCAAGACCGACAGCCGCTTTCTTTATGAATATTCCAAAGCGGTGGCCGAGCAGAACAATCTGAAGATTCTTGCCGCGACTGATGATCTCTACGGTTCCGGAAGGCAGAATATTCTTGAGAGTCCTTTGACCTCTGTTGTGGGAAGGTCGGCCGTCGAGGCTTTGTTCGAGGTTCAGACTTTCTACGAGAGGATGTTTATGGCGCAGGGCTACAAGATCACCTATCTGAGTTTTGTGATTGACCGTGACGGCTCTTTCGTCTATCCGGAGTTCGACGCCGACTATTGGCGCTCCGTCGAAGGCCCCCGTCACTTCACGCATCAGCCCGAGAAACGTTGAGAAGCCAGGCGCTTCGACAAGCTCAGCGACCGGTTTCGCCTTTCGACCGCTGAGCCTAACGTCGTCCACTGAGCCTAACGTCGTCCGCTGAACCTAACGTCGTCCGCTGAGCCTAACGTCGGTCGCTGAATCTAACGTCGGCCGCTGAACCTAACGTCGTCCACTGAGCCTAACGTCGGTCGCTGAGCCTGTCGAAGCGCCGCCACTTCCACAAGCTCAGTGACCCGTTCTCAGACCTCTCTCCAGACGTAAACCTTGTCCCCCCGGCGGATTTTCTTCCCGCCCGGAGTCCGTATGTCATCCGGAAAAACTATCGGAATCGAACAAAGCGTCCCTTTGCCCGCCTCTTCCGCCGGCTTCAGATCTACTCTTATCTCTTTGACATTCTGATCGATGACCCCGGTAGTCTCCCCGATGATGAGGATGTCGTCCCCTTTACGCAGACTCTCCGACTCGACCAGCACCTCCGCCACGGAGATCCTGTCGAACCAGTTGGTGATCTTTCCGCAGTAGATCTTCTTCCGTGTGGCGTGGCTGCCATAGACATCGCTCCATTCCCCGAGTCTTGCTCCCTGATAGTAACCGTCCCAGAACCCTCTGTTGAAGACCTCCGAGAGTTCCTCCTTCAGCGAGGCCGCCAATTCCGGAGTATAGCGCCCCTCACAGACAGCGTCAGCCGCCCGGCGGTAGCACTCCGCCGTCTTTTTGACATATTCAGCGCTCCTCGCCCGTCCTTCGATCTTGAACACCTTCACGCCGGCATCGATGATCTTGTCCATAAACTCGATGGTACACAGATCCTTAGGTGACATAATGTACTTATTGTCGATGTTCAGTTTCGTGCCGGTCTCAAGGTCGGTGACCTCGTATCCCCTGCGGCAAAGCTGGTAGCAGGCTCCGCGGTTGGCGGAAGCCCCGTAGGTCTGGAGGCTGAGGTAGCACTTGCCGGAGACGGCCATACAAAGAGCCCCGTGGGCGAACATCTCGATGCGTACCAGATTCCCCGAAGGTCCCTTGATTCCCTCGCTGACGATAGCTTGATGAATATCCTTGACCTGATGTAGGTTAAGCTCTCTCGCCAGCACGATCACGTCAGCGAATTGTGCGTAGAACCTCAGCGCCTCGACATTAGAGACGTTGAGCTGAGTGGAGATGTGGACTTCCAGACCGATTTTCCTGCAATATGTCACCGCCGCCATATCCGAGGCGATGACGGCATCCACTCCAGCCGCCTTCGCCGCGTCCAGAGCGTGCCGCATCGGCTCCAGATCCTCTCCGTAAAGCACGATGTTAAGAGTCATATAGGTTTTGACCCCATATTCACGGCAGATCTCCGTGATGCGCGGCAGGTCGTCCGGCGTGAAGTTGTTCGCCGAATGTGACCGCATATTCAGATTCCCGACTCCGAAATACACCGAGTCCGCCCCGCCCTGTATCGCCGCGCTCAAGCACTCAAAGTTCCCCGCCGGCGCCATTATCTCAAGTTCCTTTGTGTCCATATTTGTTATTATTCCTCAAAATTAACCCATAAAATCACCAATCACAAATTTCCGGCAGAAATCAACGTCTGCAAATCAACATTACCTCAATTGAGACTATGATTGTGGCTATGTGGAGATAATACCATTTCGTGTAGCATTACTTTCTGCTTTCAGGTGAAAATCGGGTATCCCTTTGCAGCATTTCTATCAATTTGTGGATGCCTGTTGATGGGTTTTGAAATTCATTCAAAGCCTTCGCTCTTGCGACCGCTATGTCTATATTCTTGTTCAGATAAACCTTTTGTGTGTCGGTAAGGACAGACTTGGTGTAGTTTTTCCACACAGGTGCGCTTTTCTTCAGCTCCTTTATGAGAGAATCTGTGCCAATGGCTGTTTTCTGATCTTTTGAATGTAACAGCAACCAAATCTCAAAACAGGGATTGCTTAACAACATTTCAGCCTTGCATTTCTGCAATTTCTCATTGATGGCCTGAACATCCATATCATACATAAGGAAAGTTTGAACTTTGTCCCATTGCGAGATTTTAAGTTCCTTCGCTCGTTTTTCAACCAGCGATGGTGTTATCTTTGTCCCTTCTATGTGCGACACAATTCTTATAGGCGATTTATATCTGGATTTTAGAAGGTTGATATAACAGACCTCTGTCTCACCCTCGCATATAATGAGGGCGACCTTCCGCATCCGCATAGTTGGCGATGGTTCTCTTTTACTTGCCATAATCAACTTTCCAATAATTGTCTGATACTTGAAACGGAAGAATCAATATATGGGACAGCGTCAAAACGCCCCTGAATATATCCTTTTTCCGCATCCATATTCTCACGGAAATCTTTAAAGTCATATAATGAGTAAACAACCGTCGCACCGTTTTCAGTCTTGTTGACAAACACAATCTGATCTCGCCGTAGTCTTTTGACATCTATGAGATTCGTGTTGTGCGAAGTGAAAAGCAGCTGACTGCTTTCTGAAGCGTGTATGAGATCAAGAATGAAATCGGCCAGACGGGTGTGGAGTCCCAGGTCAAATTCATCCATCATAATACTTTTTTTGTTTTTCACCACATCCAAGAGACGGATAAGTATCTGGAACAATTTTCTGGTTCCATTGGACTCCTCCATATCCATATCAAATATGATGTCTTTCTGATTTCGGTGGACTGTTTTGAAACGAAGGACATCAATCAATTTGTATGACATCTCGTTCTGTCCAGGAGCCATAGCGGGAGCCGGCATCTGTTCCTTCCTGACCTCAATGTCGGTGATGTCCGTGTCACATATTTCAAGAGCCTTCAGAATCACTTTTTTATAGGTGTTGAAACTGTCGAGTACCACCATATCGTTTATATTCACAAGCCCCAACAAGAACTGGTTCATAAAGTACCTGTAGAGCTTTTGGGCAATCTCTCTGTTCATTGAACTCGCGCGGCTCAGAAATAGGTTCTTGTCGCTGGTGTTTAGAGCCACATCTGATGGTTTTGTCATCACTCCCGCACCGAAACCATACTTGCCGTCAGCCTCGCGGACAAACACCTTCGCGCGTCTGCCCATTGGGTAGTGGAACAAGCTCTCGCCAATGATGCGTTCACGTGTGAGTGCAAATGAATATTCATATTCTACATCATCACAAACAAAGTCAATCAAGAACTTGCTTGGCTTCTTGTCCCACCCTTCAAACTTGAACGGCTCAAAATTGAATTTCACACCTTCGTTATACTGATGAGACTCTAATATCATTCTGCAACAGAAGGTGATAGCCTTTAGAATGTTAGACTTGCCTGATGCGTTGGGACCAAACAGCCCCACCGTTTTAAGTACAGACACGCCTTTCCATTCCATCACATTGTCACTTAACTCACGGGCAAGAGCTGTGTTGATGTTACCTGCCCTGAAGTCAATCCTTATTCTGTCTCTAATAGAAAAGAAATTCTCAAATTCGATTTTAAGTATCATCTCGTGCTTGATTTTGTAGAATTTCTGCAAAAATAGCAATTAAAATTGGATTATCAAGGCCTTGGCGCATTTCTTCAAATATGGCAAGAATGAGGTCTGCTTCTTTTGCGGGATGGGCTTTCTAAGAATGGTAAATCCGCGCGGCTTGTTGAGCTACACGGATTTTGTTATTATAACTCGTTGGTTGAATTAAAAAACTAAATATTTATAAATGAAAAAGTT
>CAYZKZ010000095.1:0-11182 GCA_964479325.1 uncultured Muribaculaceae bacterium | reverse complement strand
CGGTCGCCATAAAGCACGAGCCGAGGAGAAGACCACCTGTGAGGAGGTTGAAGACAGGGTCGGTGAACCTGGTCGGGTCAGCAAGCCAGAAGACGCAGGAAACCAGAGCCACTGTTCCAAGAATCGAGAGCGTGGTCCAAGGCTTGATGACCTTGCGGACAAGCAGATAGATGAATCCGATCAGAATCGCTATGGCGCTGGCCTCTCCGGCGGATCCGCCGATGTTGGCGAAGAGCATCTGCGAGTAGGAGAAACCGTTCTGAGCGATGAGGTCAGCGGCGGACGCACCCTTCATAAGGCCCTCGTTGATGACTCCGAGAGGCGTCGCTCCGGAGATAGCGTCAGCCCCGAAAAGACCTCCCGGAATCGTCCAGTTGGTCATATAGGTCGGGAACGAGATCAGAAGGAACACACGGCCGACAAGGGCAGGGTTGAAGACGTTCTGTCCAAGGCCGCCGAAAGTCATCTTTGCGACTCCGATGGCAACTACAGCGCCGATGAAGACAACCCACCAAGGTGTCGAGGCTGGGAGGTTGAGAGCCAGCAGGATGCCCGTAACGGCCGCCGACCAGTCACCTATCGTAGAAGGGGCCTTGAGCAGATATTTTGTGATCAAATACTCCAGCGCCACGCAGGAGATGACACTGACAGCCAGAACCAGCAGCTCGGCCAGGCCGTAGAACACGACCGAGACGGCGACAGCGGGAATCAAGGCGATCACGACATCCCTCATCAAGACCGGAGTTGTGGTCTTGGAATGAAGGTGCGGAGATGGTGAAACCAACAATCTTTCCATATTCTTAAACAGTTTTTGCTTTCGCGGCTTCAGCCGCTGCCTTTGCCGCCGCGGCGCGGGCCTTCATTATTCCCATAACCTGCCCTCTTGCCATACTGATGATGTCCAGAAGAGGAATGTAGGAAGGACAGGTGTAAAGACAGCATCCGCACTGGATGCAGTCCTGAACGGCGTTCGCCTCAAGTTCATCGGTGTTCCCGGCCTTGGCGAGACGGTAGAGGAGGAACGGCTCCAGACCCATCGGGCAGGCGTCCGCGCATTTTCCGCAACGGATGCAGTGTCCTTCAGGATGTCTCTTGGTCTGCTCGGCGGTGAGGAAGAGCAGCGCTCCCGTTCCCTTCAGCGTGGCTGCGTCGAGATTGGCGATGGCCTTGCCCATCATAGGGCCTCCGCTGATGATCTTGGCGGCGTTCTCAGGGACACCTCCGAGATAGTCAACGATGTAGCGGAGCGGCGTGCCGACCCTGACAAGAAGGTTGGCCTGCTTAGGGAAGCACTCACCGGTGACAGTCACCGAGTTGTCGATCAGCGGCTTGTTCTTCTGGACAGCGTCATACACAGCAAGAGCTGTGGCGACATTCTGCACGACAGCGCCCACGTCGATAGGCAGTCCGCCGGACTTCACCTGACGGTGCATCACAGCGTCGATCAGCTGCTTCTCACCTCCCTCAGGGTACTTCTTCATCAAAGGAAGAACCTCGATGCCGTTGTACTTCGCGGACTTACCCTTCAAGTCAGCAAGGACTTTCTGAATATGCTCGATCGCCTCCGGCTTGTTGTCCTCGATGGCGATGGTCGCCTTGTCAACACCAAGAGCCTGCTTGATCAAAGCCGTGCCGACAACAACCTGCTCTCCTTTCTCAAGAAGGGTGCGGAAGTCGGACGTAAGGTAAGGCTCGCACTCGCAGCCGTTGATGATCAGCATCTCACACTTTTTGCCCGGAGGCGGCGTGAGCTTGACGTGTGTCGGGAAGGTCGCGCCTCCAAGTCCGACGACTCCGCCAAGACGGATCTTCTCGATGATGGACTTGCCGTCCTCAGGGATCTCTGTCACCAGAGTCTCCGAACGGTCGATCGTCTCGACCCACTCGTCTCCCTCAACGGCGATCTCGACGTAAGTCTGAGTGTTGCCGGCAAGATCCTTGCGAGGACCGATCGATTTCACTGTTCCGGAAACGGATGAGTGGATGAAAGCGGAGACAAATCCGCCCGGCTCGGCGATTGGCTGTCCGACCTTGACCTTGTCACCCACGGCCACAACCGGCTTGGCCGGAGCGCCGATGTGCTGCGCAAGGGAAATATAGACGGTCTGCGGCAGCGGAAGAGCCTCTATGGCGCAATCGCGTGAAATCTTCGCGTCGTTCGGATGCACGCCTCCGATTGAGAATGTTCTTTTAGCCATTGTTCTGTTCCTCCTTCTTTACGGCGGCGGCAGCGGCAGCAGCGGCCTCTCTCGCCTTTTTCTGACGTTCCTGGACACGGGCCTTGACCGCTTCCTTGTCCAAAGCCTTAGGGAAGTTGACTCCCACAATCGCTCCGGTCGGACACATAGCCTCGCACTCGCGGCAAAGCTTGCACTTCGCAAAGTCGATGTAAGCCACATTGTTCTCCACGGTGATCGCGTCGTGGGTGCAGGTCTTGGCGCAGATGCCACATCCGATGCAGCCGGCAGAGCAGGCCTTCTTCACGGCAGGTCCCTTCTCCTTATTCACACAGGAGACATAGACCCTCATTCCGCGCGGACCTTTAGCCCTGAGTTCGATGATGGACTTAGGACAAGCCTTCACGCAAGCCCCGCAGGCGGTACACCGCTCCTGATCCACCACAGGAAGACCGGTCTCTGGATTCATCGAGAGAGCCCCGAACTGGCAGGCGGCCACGCAGTCCCCGCAACCGAGGCAGCCGAACGCGCAGCCGGTGTCACCGGCGTAGAGAGCGGCCTTGACCTTGCAGGAGGCTGTCCCGTCATATTCATTCGTCCTCGGTCTGGCGGCGCAGGTTCCGCCGCAGCGCACCACAGCCACCATAGGAGCCTTTTCCTTGACCTCGTAGCCAAGGATGGCGGCGACCTTCTTCATTGTCTCGTTGCCACCGACAGGACAATAGTTGTTGTCCAGATTCGGGGCCTTCACCGCAGCCTCCGCAAAAGCGTGGCAACCGGCGAAACCACAACCTCCGCAGTTCGCTCCCGGCATAGCCTTCTCAACCTCCTCAATGCGCGGATCCTCCTCAACCTTGAAGCGCTGCGCGACAAGGTAAAGGGCCAGCGCCAGCAGGAGGCCAAGCCCCGTGATGACTGCGACGGTCCAGATGATTGTTGTTGTCATAAAGCCAAATAAAAGCTAATTAATTAGTTACTTTCGAACATAAAACACATACCCTTCCGCAAGGCGATCCCTACAGAAATAAAGTATGAGGTAATACACTGCGATCCCCACGACCGAAGCCAGCCCGCAGGCCAGCTCGCCGAGTCCGATCCGGGACAAAGATAACACTAAAATCAATAATATTCCCAAAGGAATCACATAAGAAAACAAGACTGCCCTAAATCCCATCTTCTTCGCGAGGAAGACCTCGACCTCATCACCCACTGAATATTTCTGCCCTCCGAGAACCGTGGCCTCGACTATCTTCTTCCTCGCCTCCGAAGCGCCGCAGAGTCCCGAGGCGCGGCAGGACGAACAGGCCGATTCAGACACGATCTGAACCGACACCCGACCCTCCCCTACGGAGACCACATTACCTCTATGCGAGACTTCTCCTGCGGACATATCACTCGACCATTATGGATGAAAACGGATTCTTCAATTCCGAATACGACCGCAGTCGTCCCTGCACCTGCCCCACCTTCAACGGAGCCGAGAACCAGACCGGAATCCTGTTGTCGTCGTCGGAGAACCAACCGTAAAGGTCGGACTCGCCGGAGAACACCTCCCCGGAAACCACCTCGAAACTGAATTTCAGGCAGCGTACCGTACCTATTCCCTCGACATTCCTGTTGTCTTTGCCGAGATACCTGAAATGAAGGGTATAGACATCGTCATCGACAGCGAAGGTCATCGGGTAGTCATTCCCTTCCTGAAGCTTTTGCACATCGATGTTACGCAGCACATAGTACATCAGCGGGATGTCGTAGGTACACTTGTCCAACGGCAGGGTCGCCGAGAAATCACCCTTTCTGGAATTGCTCAGGGAAGCCTTGATGCACTCCTTGCCCGGAGTGTGGTCGTAGGAATAGAGGTTTGTGCAGGTGTACTTTCCTTCCCTTGCGAACCTCGTGAACTTCATCGGACTCAGGCCGTCGCAGGTGAACCAGGAGTCAAGCTCCTCCTTGACACGGAAGAACTTCTCGTAGAATTTCTGCGTCTTGCCGGTCAGAGAAGCGTGAAACACCCTCTTGCCGTTCAGAATGGTGGTGTCCACCCTGAGAGTGGCCTGCGCCACATCGGCATTGATGATGCCCCACTTGTAGTGCAACGTGAAGACAAGATTCTCGCCGCCCTTGAAAGCAAGACTCTCCTCATTGAGTCTGTTCACCGGAATACACTTGCGCTCACCGCCGCCGTAGGCGGACACGGACGCAACTATGAATATGACGGCTAAGGCGCCGAAGAGTCTTGTCGGTCTCATCAGAATTCAGTGTTATTGTCAAACTCATTGTTCATCGCCGAGTTCATAGCGGACTCAGTGCCGCCCATCTCCTCGGCCCTCGCGGCCAGGGAATCACCCGGCTCTACGAAGCGGACCTGCTCGGCCTTGAAAAGCATATCGATGTCGCACACCTCACCGTTACGGTGCTTGGCGATGATAATCTGGGTGGTCTCCTTGCCGTCCGGAGTCTCTCCGAGACCCACATAGTCAGGACGGTGGATGAATATTACCATATCGGCGTCCTGCTCGATTGAACCGGACTCACTAAGGTCGCTCAACTGAGGCTTTCCGCTGCCTCCAGTCCTCTTGACAGCGTCACGGGACAGCTGGGACAGGGCGATGATAGGCACGTTAAGTTCCTTGGCCGTGGCCTTCAGGGTCCTTGAGATCGCGGCGACCTCCTGCTCGCGCATTCCGCGCAGCTCGGCCGGGCCCTGCATCAGCTGAAGGTAATCGACAATGACCAGGCGGACATCCTTCGCCTTGACCAATCTCTTGATCTTGGTTCTGAACTCCATCAAAGGGATACTCGGAGTGTCGTCGATGTAGAGGGGTGCCTTGGAAAGGTTGGCGAGCCTTGTCTCAAGCTGCTGCCAATCCCACGGATCAAGTTTGGAACCACCCTTGAGTTTGTCGGCCGACAAGCCGGACTCGGTGGTCATAAGCCTCATAACCAACTGCAAGGCAGACATTTCCAAAGAGAAGACCGCCACCGGCATATGGTAATCCACTGCGGCGTTCCTGGCAAGGTTGAGCGCGAACGCCGTCTTTCCGACGGAAGGACGGGCGGCGAGGATGATCAGGTCGGACTTCTGCCAGCCCCTCGTGACCCTGTCCAAGGACGGGAATCCGGACGGGACTCCGCTCAGGCCACCGGAAGCCTTCTGGTTCTTCTCGACCTCCCTCATCGCCTCGTTGATCACCGAGCCAATCTCCTGAATGTCGTTCTTGACACTG
Source organism: uncultured Muribaculaceae bacterium (assembly GCA_964479325.1). Lineage (GTDB taxonomy): Bacteria > Bacteroidota > Bacteroidia > Bacteroidales > UBA932 > Cryptobacteroides. Next base: position 5,778 of record CAYZKZ010000095.1, on the reverse strand, counting down.
CTCTGGATGGCGTTGTAGATTCTGGACTGCGACTCGTCGATCAGGTCATCCACCTTCACCGAATCGTCATAAGAATCCCTCAGAATCTCGTACGAGGCCGTGATCAGTTCCCTCTGGATGTTCTTCTGCTTCAGAATGCGGACATAGTACTCGATGTGAGCGGCCGCTCCGACCTTCTCGGACAAACCCGCGAGAGCCACCGGCCCTCCAACCGCCTCAAGATTGCCCTTCTCGCGGAGTTTGGCGCTGACAGTCACGATGTCAACGGAGATGTGCTCGTTCACAAGCGCCGTCATCGCCTCGAAGATCATCCGGTGGCGAGGGTCATAGAAACAAGAAGCGGTCAATTCCTCAAGCGCCGTGTCAACGGATGAGGGTTCGATCAGCATAGCGCCAAGGACAGCCTCTTCAACTTCAAGAGCTTGAGGCGGTTTGTTTCCCATCTCAAGCCCAAGTGTGTCAAGATTGACTGGCCTTGCCTTCTTCCTGGTTGTTTTTCCGGTTTGGTCAGGCATATCGTACGAAGTTGTTTGCCGACCTATTCAAAGTCCGGATTGACGATGATTCTGCCGCAATGCTCGCAGATGATCAGCTTCTTGTTGGAAGCGATATCCACAAGACGCTGAGGAGTGATGGTGCTGAAGCAACCGCCGCAAGAGTCGCCGTTATAGACGGAAACCACCGCAAGATGGTTGTGGACGCTGGCGCGGATGCGGTCGTAGGCACTCATAGTCCTCGGATCGATCTTCTTGGCGCATTCGTCCCTGACGGTGCGGAGCTTCTTCTCCTCTTTGGATGTGGATTCGACGATCGTGGCGAGTTCCTCCTTCTTGGCCTTGAGGTCATCGGTCCTGATGGAGATGTAGTCCTTGAGGGACTCGATGTCGGCCTTCTTCTCGGCGATCGCAGCCTTGGTGTCGTTGATGTTCTTCTGGGCTATCTGACGCAGAAGTCCCTGATTCTCAATCTCCTTGTTGATGGAATCGTACTCACGGCTGTTGGAGATGTCGTTCAACTGCTGCTGATACTTCTCGATCTGGGCGTCGCAGTCAACAATGTCCTGCCTGTTCTCGGCGATTGTCTGATTGTAAGCCTCAATCACGGCCGCGTCCTGAGTCTGACGCGCCTTCAGGTCAGTTATCTCGTTCTCAAGAGCCTCGACCTCCGACGGAAGCTCGCCGCGCATCTGCATAATCTTGTCAATCGCTGAGTCCGCCTCCTGAAGGGCGTAGAGTGTCTTAAGCTTTTCCTCAACGCTGATCTCAGAGTCAGCGAAATTCTTCTGAAGAGAGACGAATGTCTCCCTCTGGTCTATCGGGGTCTCAACTTTCCTGATTTTTTTAGTTGCCATATAGCTATCTGACTAATAATAATATACCGGGTTGCTCGTCTCCAGTCTCACACTGGTACGGACTGCAAAGTTAGGAAAATTTTTCCTTAACAGAGAAAATAATATACCTACAATCTCCACTTCCCCTTCGAAATGGCCTATATCAATGACCATAAAATCCTTAGTGCAGAAGAAATGATGATAGGAAATGTCTCCGCAGAGGTAGGCCTGCGCCCCTGCTTTCCGGGCGTTCTCGATCAGCGATCCGCCGGAGCCTCCGCACATCGCCACACGGCTGACCGGAACATCCGGAATCCGCGAGCAGCGGACGACCTTCAGGCCGAAACGCGACTTGACATATTCAATGAAATCCCTGCCCTCCATCGGGCGCGGAAGTTCGCCGACAGCGCCGAGTCCGTAGCCGCCGGATTCCTCGTCGAGGATTCTGACATCCTCAAGCCCCAGCCGCCGGGCCATAGCGCCGCTCACGCCTCCGATCACCTTGTCAGCGGTCGTGTGAGCCGCATAGACAGCGATTCCAGCGGCAGCGGCCTTCAGAACCGCAAGACCGACGGGATCCTCCGGAGAGATTCTCTTGAGTCCTCCGAAGATGAGCGGATGATGGGTCACGATCAGGTCAGCATCGCACTCCACCGCCTCATCGACGAGCTCGGGCGTGCAGTCGAATCCGAGAAGCACCCCGCGGACTTCCTGGTCGGGAGAACCGATGACCAGGCCGCTGTTGTCCCAGCTTTCCTGAATGGACAAAGGGGCAAAAGACTCGATAACGGATGTTATCTCCTTGACTTTCATACTCACAGCGATTTCTTCACCTCGACAAGCTGCCTGCGGATCTCTTTCAGGCTGTCCAGCACCTTGACACGTCCATCGACCTTCTTCCGGTCGGCGGCCATCTTCTTGGCGGCTCCCTCAAGAGTCATTCCCTGCTCCTTGACAAGCAGGTGGATCTGCTTCAGGCAGTCCATATCCTCGGCCGTGAACAGACGGTTGCCTTTGGCGTTTCTCTTCGGCTTGATGTACTTGGGAAACGAGTTCGACCAGAACCTCACAAGGGATGTGCTTTCCCCGAGGATCTCGGCGGCCTCGCCAATCGTATAATACAGTTTGTCCATATATTCTTATTCTTTGTTAATCCATTGACTGTCCGGTGTTCACGGACATAAAAAGCATACCCATATACTCATCCGGCCCCACAGAGGCGAAAAGATAGTTCAGCGGATCCATCCGCAGCGTGTCCCTCAGCACCTCGTAGTGCAGGTGCGGGGCGAACGAGTTCCCGGACATCCCGACCTGACCGATCCTCTGCCCGCGGACAACCTTCTGCCCCTTGGAGACACGGGTGTTCTCCAGATGGGCGTAACGGGTCACATAGCCGTCACCGTGGTCTATCGACACCACGTTTCCAAGTCCCTTGGACGAATGGACGACCTCCTTGACCACACCGTCAGCGGCGGCCACCACATCCTCACCCTGCTGGGAGATCAGATCCAACCCGCCGTGGAAAGTCTTGACCTTGTAGAAAGGATTGATCTTCTCCCCGACCGATGAGCCGGTCCTCGCATAAGAGAAGCCCGTCAGCGGATTAGTCATCGGAGGAAGAGGCTTCGACCTGTCCGAAAGAGCCACCATTATCCTTTTGAAATTCGCCTCAACCCGGTCGGAGACCTTGCTCAAAGTGTCCAGCTTTGTCCGTGAATATTCCACAATCAGCCTGTCAGGGATGGTGTCAACCCCGGACAGCAGACCGTTCACGCCGAGACCGCCAAGATCCGGAGCGCCCGAATTGAAAAGCCTCCGGTAGATCTCGTCATCCTTGGACTTCAAACCTTCGATGACATCCCCGGCGAGTTCCTCGCGGTCCGCCAGATCCTTGTACATCTGCCTGTACATCTGGTTCTCCCTCTTGAGCTTACGCTCGGAGTCAGTGCTGATCACAAACGAGAACACCACATAATAGACAACAGCCAAAGAGGCTGTCACAAGGAAGTATTTAACCGCCTTGCCAAGAATCGTCCACACAGAGTGCGTGACCTTGCGGAACTCCATCCGCGTCTTGTCAAACTCGTACTTCGCACCCATAGGCTAACGACGTCTGACGCTGAAAGAGTGACGGGAGGCCGAAGAGACTCCGGACTCATCCTCCCTCATCCGGACCATATCGGAATATTCCCGGGCGGACATCGACAGATCCAGATAGTTCGCCGGATTGACCTTCTGCCCCTTATAGACGACCTCGTAGTGGAGATGCGGCCCGCTCGAACGACCGGACTTTCCGCTCTCGGCGATGCAGTCTCCCCTCTTGACCTTCATTCCCTCAATCACCTTGACGGAGTTCAGGTGGGCGTAGATGGTCTTGTAGCCGAAACCGTGGTCGATGGTGACGGAATTGCCATAGCCGAAGAACTCGAACTTGACAGACTCCACGACACCGTCGCCCGTGGCATAGACCGGATTGCCGATCTTCATAGCGAAATCAAGCCCGGTGTGCATCTTGGCCGAACCGTTGAAAGGGTCCGACCTGTAGCCGAACTGGCTCGAAAGACGGTACTTCGACGGGTCGGGGACAACCGGAGGAATCGCCGGGATGCACGAAGCCATATCCCCGGCGGTCTTGGACACGGAGGCCACCTCGTCGAAAGACTTGCTCTGGACGTAAATCCGCCTCGTCAGCCTGTCGATCCTCAAGGCGGTGTTCTTCAGCCGGTCATCAGGCTCAAGCCCGTCAAGAAAAGAGTACCTATCGACACCACCGATCCCCGCGTCGCGGACTCCGGCGGGAATCTCATTCATTCCGAATATGGACCTGTAGATGTCGTCATCCCTCACCCTCAAAGCCTCCAGAGTCTCCTCGTAGCGGTCAAGCTTGGTGTTCATCAGGTCGATCTTAGCGTCCCAGCGGGCGTGCTCGGCCTTCAGGAACGCGGTCTTGGGCAGGTCGTAGCCAAGCACCGACGTGAACAGCCAGAGATAAAGCGCCGCCATCGCCACACTACCTGCGAACAGCAGCAGCCCCTTGAAGACTTTCGACTTCAAGGACACCTCCTTTATCTCATATAATAAGGTCTCCGGATTGAGAATATACTTTCCCATAACCTACAAATATACCCTTTTTTGCGATATATCCCGAAAAATGTTATAATTTTGCCAATTCCGTGCCTTTCCGAAGAGGAATTTCGGGGAGAAACGGGAGAATATTCCTGAATTAATTGATTTTAAGATATGTACACCGCTAAAGAGATTCGACAGCAATTTTTGGACTTCTTCGCGTCAAAGGGACACACGGTCGTGCCGTCCGCCCCGATGGTGATCAAGAACGACCCGACGCTTATGTTCACGAACGCCGGGATGAACCAGTTCAAGGACATATTCCTCGGCAACTCAACGCCTAAGATGAAAAGAGCCACCGACTCGCAGAAATGCCTCAGGGTCAGCGGAAAGCACAACGACCTTGAAGCCGTGGGTCACGACGGCAGACATCACACGATGTTCGAGATGCTCGGCAACTGGAGTTTCGGGGACTACTTCAAGAACGAAGCCATCAGCTGGGCCTGGGAACTGCTGACGGAAGTCTATAAGATCGACAAGTCGAAGCTCTACGCGACCGTGTTCGAAGGATCCGCCGAGGACGGCACAGCCCTCGACGAGGAGGCAAGACAGGCCTGGATGAAGCTTATGCCTGAGGATCACATCATCCTCGGCGACAAGCACGACAACTTCTGGGAGATGGGCGACACGGGTCCTTGCGGCCCTTGCAGCGAGATTCACATCGACCTGCGCCCGGACGAGGAGATCGCCAAGATCCCGGGCAAGGATCTCGTCAACACGGACAACGACCAGGTCATCGAGATCTGGAATCTCGTGTTTATGCAGTACAACCGCAAGGCCGACGGGTCTTTGGAGCCGCTTCCGGCCAAGAACATCGACACGGGAATGGGCTTCGAGAGACTTTGTATGGTCCTCCAGGGCAAGACCAGCAACTACGACACGGACGTGTTCTCCGGAATGATCCACAAGATCGAGGAGCTTTCCGGCCACCAGTACCACGAGAACGGCAAGACCGAGGTGGCTATGAGGGTGATCGCCGACCACATCAGGGCGATAGCCTTCTCCATCGCCGACGGCCAGCTGCCTTCCAACGTGAAGGCCGGCTACGTCATCAGGAGAATCCTTCGCCGCGCCGTCCGCTACGGCTACACATTCCTCGGCTTCGACGAGCCGTTCCTCTGCTCGCTTGTCCCTCAGCTCATCGCTGATATGGGCGAGGCCTATCCGGAGCTTGCCAAACAGCAGAAACTCATCGAGAGCGTGATCAGGGAGGAGGAGATGTCCTTCCTCAGAACCCTCGACCGCGGAATCAGGCTGATGGACGACTACATCGCCAAGAACGCCGCCACAAAGACAATCCCTGGCGAGGACGCGTTCATCCT
>CAYZKZ010000094.1:0-11264 GCA_964479325.1 uncultured Muribaculaceae bacterium | reverse complement strand
TCGTCCGATTGGACAGATAAAATATTCACTAATTTAATTCAACCAACAGGTATTTGTCAATAATATTGAATTGGTTATTGTCTTATTTGCCAATCGACAATATTATTAACACGCCTGAGGATTAAAAGTACTATGTGAATATGAAGATTTTTCCTGACGGGAGAGACATCAGTCGCCGGACGCCGAGACCTGCCAGCTTGCGTCACCAACCTTGCTGAAAACGACGCGCGACACAGCCTCTATGTCCTCAAGCACCTCACCAACAGGGACTTTATTGGAGAAAGACAAAGTAAACCTGCCGTCCAGCACGGCCTCGTCCAAGACCTCGAACGAAACCCCGTACTGACGCTCCAGAGTCTTGAGGATCTCACGCAGTGAGGCCATAGAGAAAGACTGGGTGTTGTCCTTCCAGGAAGAGCAGACGGACAAGTCCAGCGGTCTTGTGATCCTGCAATCGCCGGTGGCTCTGTCGTACTCGGCGCACTCTCCTGGCTTAAGGTTATAATTCAGAAGACGATGATCATCCAGAACGACCGATCCCTCGTCAAGAGCCACCCTCACGGGTTCCTGGTCGTAGGCTTTGACATCGAATCTGGTGCCGGTCACCCTGACGTCAATGCCGTCAGTACGCACCGTGAACGGTCTGGCCTTGTCCCTTGCGACAGAGAAATACGCCTCCCCCTCAAGTTCCACCTGCCTCTTGGAAAGACCGAAACGATCCGGATACGTCAGCTTTGACATCGAGTTCAATACGACCGAGGTTCCGTCAGCCAGAATGACCTGCATCCTTTCACCGACCGGCACCTCCACACTTGAATATCTTACCGGAGACAACAGATCCATCCTCACAACGACATAAGTCAGAGAGGACAGAAGGACAAGAAACGGAACGGCGATCGAAGCGGCGACAAGAAACCTCGTCCGCCTTCTCTTTCTCTCAAAGCGGATTCCGAGCCGCAGACGATCCTTCATCCTGGCGCAGGTGGCGTCATCCGGGGATTTCGTCCCGTCAATGTCCTTCGCCATATTCTCAAAATCGTCCGACATTCTGCCTGACAGATATTCCTGGCCCTCGTCCGTGGAGAACCATCCGGCCACATCCGACGCGTCACGTTCCGACGCCTTGTTGTCCAGAACTTTACCTATCAGTTCATCATCATAGCTCCGACTCATACCCACCTAATTTTAATCAGAATAAAACCTCCATCATATTCCTGAGACCAACGCCAGAGTGACAATTGCCAGAAGGCTCTTTTTCAACATCTTGACCGCCTGGTTATAATGCACTTTCACAGTCGGCACCGTTATTCCGAGAGCCTTGGCAATCTCCTTGTTCGACATTCCTTTCATCAGTTTCAGCAGGCAGATGTCCCGTTTTCTGTCAGGCAACTCAAGAATCCTCGAGACCAGCTGTTCCATCTGGCCCCGGCGCTCGATCTCCCGCTCGATCTCCCGCTCGATCCCTTCTCCGTCCCCTTCCGCCTGGGCAAACGCATAGTTGGCCTGCATCACAACATTACGATGCCTAAGCTCATTCTGGACGTGATTCTTCATAATCGTGTACAACAACTTGAGCGCGCCGTCATCGTAGCTGAACCTCCGGCGGTTGATCCACAACTTCATAAATGTATGCTGGACAGCATCCTCCGCGTCAGTCTCAGACTTCAGGTAACGATAGGCGAAGGAGTACAAGAGTTTCCCGTACCGAGTGAACAATCTCGAATAGGCCTCCTCATCTCCTTTCCTCAGTCCTGAAAGCAGAGTATCATCAATTCCAGTGTACATTATGTGTGTCCAAACAACTCTTAATCATACTTAACACCCGAACGGGCAAAAAGTATTAGGACTCGTTTGAATTATTTGAAAAAATCCAGTATGGTTATCCGTTTGACAACCGCAACGTCATTTCCGCAGCAGCGTCACTGTGCCGTCCATCGCTGACGCGAGAATGTAGGTGAAGCCACCGTCAGTCCAGACTTCCATCGGGTTCACGAGAGCGATCGAGATCTTTCTCGCCCACAGGCGGCTTCCGTCAGAAGCGCTGAATCCCAAGATGTTACCCTTGTCGGTCGGCATAATTACCTCGTTCCCTATGCGGACTATAGGGGTCGGAGAGATCTCGTAGCCGGCTCCGGTCTCGGCGCTCCAGTCCTTCGCAAGGGTCGAAGCGTCAACCGATGTGATCGTGTGCCACATCGACTTGCAATAGACCTTCCTACCGTCAGGGGAGACTCCCACGGACTCGCGCGCCGACCGGTCATAGTGACAGAGTTCCTTGCCCGACCCCGCATCAAGAGCGTAAAGCCTTCTGTCAGGCACGGCAATGAATATCTTGCCCTGAGCCTTAACCGGCCACACAGCCGCCGGCGAGTACATCCTTGAAGGCTTCTCGCACTTCCATTCCCACTGCAAGACACCAGTCTGAGGATCAAGAGAATAGAGCCGATTTCCCCAACTGCCGAAAACCACCTGGTCATTATCCACAAACGCACGGCACTCGATGAATCCCTGAACGTCTGAATATGTCCACACAGCCTTCCCCTTCTTCAAATCAAGCGCCCTGAAGCACCCGTCGGAAGCGCCGACATAAACTTTGCCATCGAATATGACAGGACTGCCAAGGACTGATTTTCTCGCTGAATATTTCCACAAAGTCTTCCCGTTCTTGGCGTTCAGCGCATAGATGTTGCCGTCCGTGCAGCCGAAGACGAGGTATTTCCCTTTGACGGCCGGAGTCGAGAATATCTTGCCCGGGAATCTCTTTGACCATATTCGTTTGCCATCCTTGACGCGGATACTGCGGACATTGCCGGACGCGGTCGTGTACCAGGCCCTGTCCCCTTCCCTGGCGAATCCTGCCACGATGTTGCTGTCGTCCTTGAGTTTCCAGACCTCCTTCACTGGGCTATCATCGTTCACGTCGTAGCGCATCCAAGGGTAGCTCGCCGGAAGCCCGTCCTGGTCGTAGGTCACGGTGTCCCGGACCTCAGTCAACCGCCTTGTGTACCAAGGCTCAAGCTGGACGGTAGTGGAACCGTAAAGTCTTCTCTCAGAAACAGTCACGCTGTCATTCTGAATCGAATAGACATTGTAGCCAGGCTGCTTCCCCGCGGTGAGGGTGGAGCGATTCAGGACGCCAGGGAGTCCGTCATAGCTCAGAGCCACATTCCTGTGCCAGTGACCGCCAACCTCGAAACGAGTGCCGATCCTCTTCAGTTCCCTTGTGACATCGAAATAGTTAAGGACAGAGGTGTCCTGAGGGTAGTGGTTGACGAAAATCGTCTTCTTCCCAGGCTTGAGGCTTTTCAGCCATTCCCTACTTTCCTGCGGGATCAGAGCCGGAGCCATCCTCATATCCGGGCCGCAGTTGCAGCCGATGAAGCGCCAGCCCTTGCACTCGAACTCGAAATTCTCGTAGCCGAAGACCTTCAGGAAAGTGTTACACCCGCTCTCCGACCACTTCGCATCGTGGTTGCCCGCCACGACATAGTACTTGTACTTGAGTGAGTCAAGCGTCTGCTTCACGGCGGCGATCTCCTCGTCCGTTCCGAAATCCGTCAGGTCACCACCGATCAGCACGAAGTCAAGCCCGTCCAGAGTGTTGACATCGCTCACGCAACGGCTCAGATCCTTGACCGACCCGCTTCCGAATGAATAATGTGTGTCAGTCAAAAAAGCAAAACGAATCGGGGATTCCTGTGCGGCCAGCGTCATAGCCGCCGACAGCATCACCGCCACCCAAGAGACTATTCTTCTCATATATGTCATCTTAGCATCATTATTTCTGTTCCAAAACGGTTCCGATATAGTTTCCGGCGTTTTCCGGCCATCGTCACCAACCACAAATTTACCTAAAATTTGTCACGTAGAGAAAGAATTATTTGCGGATAAAATAAAAATCGTTATCTTTGCACTCCACAAATAACGGTGCTTTGGCCGAGCGGTTAGGCACAGGTCTGCAAAACCTGCTACAGCGGTTCGATTCCGCTAGGCACCTCTTCACCTCCCCCTTTCAGCGATGCTGAGAGGGGGTTTGCTATTAAAATTGATACTGAGTTGATACTGAACTCAAAATAGCCTTTTTTAGAATAACCGAGTATGTGTTCCCGGGCAGAAGCCCAAGAAAAATCATTTTTTCACTATAACCTTCCAGTGGCCGCCGAAATCGCTGCCGACCCTCTCAATGATGCCTCTTGCTTGAAGGTTTGCAAGATGTTCTTTAATGGTACCATCGGCTTTCCCAAGTATGCTGCAAATCTGAGTTCGTGTGGCATTGGGGTTTGATACGAGGATGTCGATGATGCTCTGGGCGGTTTTCCCGATTTTTCTCTGGGCGGTTTTCCCGATTTTTCTCTGGGCGGTTTTTGCTGCCTCTGGGCGGTTTTTCCGTGTTATAATTTCATCCTCTGGGCGGAATTCCGGGGCTGGAGCCTTTGATTCCGCGAATGCTTCAAGCGCAGCTCTGTCCAGTCCGTAGTTGACGTTTGGGATTACTGTCCGGAATTCTTCACGATTGGAACGGAAATACGGCATCTTATCTTCCTTATACGTTGGCAGTAAAGATGTTGCATCTACTATTTTCTTCAGACCGCTTCCTCTTTTCTCCATATAGTCCAGTTGCGAAAAGACTTCGGCTATCACCGGGTTGCGGCGTTTGGATGAAGTTTCAGCAGGAATTACCGGCTCAAATTTCAGTGTCTCCTTAATGCCGCCTGGAGAGGTGGTTTCGATACGATCATCGTAAATGTTGATAGCAACTTCAGATCCGAGTTCCGTATAGTCGCGATGTATGAGGTGGTTTACGCATTTTTCTTCTGTTGCGCGATCTGAGTATTCTGGCAGGTTGAGGCGGTAGTCGGGAAGTTTGAACCAGGGTATTGCAGTGTTTGCCTTGATGAAGTCCTTGGCCTGACGCAAAAGCATCAGCAGATTGCCGTGGAATTCTGCATCATTGATTGTATCGCCTTTGTCTGTGCCATCCCAGCGGGTACAATAGACGCGTGATTGTTTTATTGGGCAGTTGTCGGCAAACAGGAGGCCGGCATTGGTCAGATGGCCATCATCAGTGACAAGCCCGAATGATGTCAAAAGGCTTTCTTCCCATTTTGCGCCACTTCGCTCGTTATACTCGCGCGCAAGTATTGTAAATGAGTGGTCAGTACGAAGTTCGGAAGTTTCTAACGAATCCCAGCTGCGATTGCTTCCCTTTAGAACAAGGTTATATAACTGATGAGAGGTGGCTGGAACGCTCTCATCTCCCAAACGTATAAAGGCCAATCTTCTTCGTTTCCAAATAAAGTAATAAGGTGTCTGATTTCCGGCAGAAATCTTCACTTCTAGAACTACTTTACCGTCATTTCCTTCTATTGGATTTAGCGTGAACTCCGGTATTGGGTCCATGTGGTCCTTGATAATCTGGCTGATATCCTTGGCTGTTTTCTTTGGGTCTTCAATTCCCACTACAGTGCCGTCATCCGAAACGCCATAGAAAAGCGATCCACCGTTTCCATTCGCAAAGGCACTTACACTCTTGACCCAACTCTCCGGCTCTTTTGCCTCGAGTTTTATCTTGAAATCATATGCCGAACACTCTACGACAAGTTTATTTTCAGCAATTTTCATAATTCCATTTCAATTTGCCGTAATCCTCTTTTGACCATTAGTCGAAGTAGTCATATTTGTCTGTGATTTTCTACACTACAGTCAAGTTCTCTACTTTTATATATTTACGGAGCATAGCAGTCGAGGTATGGCCTGTTATTTTCATAGAAAATGACGTGAGGCTCTACCCTAATTTTTCTTCGGTTTTGGCCTTGAACCTGGCGACATCGATTATGAAGCGTTCGTGGGTGCCTTCGCCGATCAGGCCTTTCTCATCGTAGGCGGCGACCTTGAAGACAATGCGGCGGCGATCAATCTCGACAACCTCGCTCTCGCACCATACCTTCATCCCGACCGGAGTTGAGGAGACGTGGGAGACATCGACCTTTGTTCCTACGGTTTCCTGACCTTCCTCAAGGTAAGGCTTCACGCTGAGACGACTCGTCCGCTCCATCAGGGCGATCATCATTGGTGTGGCAAACACCCTGACAGTTCCGCTGCCGATGTGGCTGGCGGTTAGTTCCTCCGTCACGATCTCTTCCTGACGGCCTTTGATTCCGAGTTCTATCATATTCATTGTTTTTGAGTTGTAAATATAACAATACTCCTCCGCTCCGGCAAGGGGAAGGAGTTAATTTTAGTCTAAGGGAATATGATGCCCGACGGTTGGTGAGTTTATAGAACCACAGAACCCGATAGACCGGTGGTTGGCGAGCCTATTCCACGTAGAGGAGAAGCCCCTTCAGGTACTCACCCTCTGGGTGGTAGATGTTGACGGAATGGTCGGCGGGCTGGTTGAGGCGATCCAGAATCCGGACACTGCGACCGGTCTGGGCGGCGGCGGAGAAGACGGCAAGGGCAAAGGCCTCCTTGTCAACGACCTGCGAGCAACTGAATGTGAACACCAAACCTCCCGGAGCCACCTTTGAGATGGCGGCGGCATTGAGCCTCTGGTAGGCGCGCAACGCATTGTTCAGTGCGCCTCTGTGCTTGGCGAACGCAGGCGGATCGACAATCATCAGATCGTATTTGTCCTCAGGGACATTGCGGAGAAACTCTATGGCGTCGGCGCAATAGTCCGTGTGAGTGGATGGATCGAAGCCGTTGAGGGCAATGTTTCTTCCGACCATATCGACAGCCTTGCGGGAACTGTCAACGGAATCCACGTGGACAGCCCCGTTGCCGAGGGCATAGACGGAGAAACCGCCGGTGTAGCAGAACAGATTGAGGACATTGCGTCCTTTGGAATATTTCCCGACAAGAGCGCGGTTCTCCCTCTGGTCAAGGAAAAAGCCGGTCTTCTGTCCCTCGGTCCAGTTCACAAAAAAGCGGTGGCCGTTCTCAAGGACAATCTGCTCGTCGTCCGAAAATCCAGGGCTGCGGTACAGGTAGCCGTCGATCAAATCGAGCCCGGCCTTGAACGGGGCCGTTCCCGAACTCTTGTCATAGACTGCCTTGAGGGAAGGGCCATAGACTGACTTCAAAGCCTCGCAGATAGCGCCTTTGGAACGGAACATTCCAACGGAATGGGCCTGCATCACGCAGACTCCGTCGTAGTAGTCTATGATAAGACCAGGGAGGCCGTCACCCTCACCGTGTACCAGGCGGTAGCAGTTGGTCTTGAGCGGCTGGTTAGATTGTCGAACTAATTGGGGTGTTGCTTCGACAGGCTCAGCGACCGGGGAGGTCACCGACGCCGCAAGCCCGGCCGCGACACGGACGCGGAGCGCCCGCGCGATCATATTCCTCCAGAAGTCAGGAGAAAGAACATCCTCTCCCGCGAAACTGAGGACACGGACGGCGATGGAACCGACCTGATAGTGACCGTACGCCAAAAAATCCCCGCCCTGCGAGAACACACCCACGATGTCACCCTCGGCAGGCTCGCCCACAATCTGTGCGATCGCACCGGAAAAAACCCACGGATGGAATCTCAGAAGAGAGTCCTCTCTACCTTTCTTTAGTATTATCTTTGTCATTTTCAGTGTGTTTTGGAGGATTAGGCAGCATCTGCTCAGGAGTCAACGGATTCTTCTCCGAAGCCATCAGACGGTAGTACATCTCACGGCAGATCCAAGCGTCGGTGGCGGCGTAGGCCTTCTGCGAATCCGAAAGCTCGTCCGCCTCCCAATTTGAAAGCTGCTGCGTCTTGGAGATCCTAACGCCAAGGATTATGGCCGCCATCTTCTTGACACTCTTGTCCTTGATGCCGTACTCCCAGACCATCTTCTGAAGATCCACGAAAGCCTTCGGCTCGAAATCGTGATGCTTCTTCAAACCGCGGACATCATCCGCGACAGCCGCGCCCACCTTGATTATCTCATTGTTGGCCAGAATCCGCCTCAAAGACTTTGGAATGCCGCCCATCAGCTTTACCCTGAACAGGAAAGCCCTTTCCTTGCCGGAAAGCTGAAGAAGAGACACGCCGTAGTGAGGCTGGTTCGCCGAAAAGCACGGACGGGACTCGGTGTCAAACCCGATCACCTTCTGTTTCCTCAGATAGGCCACAGCCTTCATAAACTCAAACCCCTGGGAATCAATCACCTTTATCTTACCAGGGAAGCTCGACGGCTCCAGTTTTTCTATTTCCTCCGGACTAATGCTGATTTTGTACGACATCTGAATAATAAGTGTTTGGAGCCAACACCCCGACAGTGTCAGGGAACGAAGCTGGTACAAGACTGTCAACAAACGGCCTGACGGACACCTTCGATCCCGAAGAATCGCGGACCGTCATAAACAACCTCGCGGAAGGATAAGAAATGTTGTGAGTGAATATATTCCTTTTCCTCATCTCCCGGAAGCAGGCCTCGGTGAACGAGAAGGTCGTGTCTGATGAATATATTACCGGCACATCGCAGCCGATTTTTCCGAATAGATCCCTGACATCGCTTCCACCGTTGTCGGAGAGCGCCGGAGAGCAGATGACCAGAACCTTGCAGCGGGAAGGAAGCCTCAGGGCGGCAAGGGCGCCGCGGACAGAGAGTGCGCGAAGGCTTTCTCCGTCAGTTTTGGACTTGGTTAAGGAATCGTAAGGGGCGCTCGTGAAATCAAGGATCGAGACAATGGTCTCACCGGCGAAATCCGGAAGACCGTCGCTGACTTTCCTTGCGTCGATGTTGTCGAAATCATCGCAGACCATCATCTTTTCGCTAAGGTGAAGACAAAGATTAGGGTCTCCGGCCAAGACAATGGCTCCGGAAGGTCTGCCGTTAAGGCCGGCAAGCCTGCGCATTTCAGGAAGAGAATCCGTCAACAAGGCATTGACACAGGCGATTGTCTTGTAGCCTGCCTCAACCCTTCTGGAGCAGCCGCAAACCGCGGCGACAGACAGAATCAGCGATATGACCGTTAAAAACCTCCTCATCGACAAACATAATTACCGGACGGATGACCGCGCGGGTTAATTTTACGATTCAAACTGCAAAGGTAAAAAATTCTTCACTATCTTTGAAAACTATCTTCAGAATAGAGCATATTTAGAAGAGGACGACGATATAAACCGACTACCGCGACAAAAGATGAAAGCTATCATAGCCACAGACTCTTTCAAAGGTTGCCTTACCTCGCTTGAGGCGGGACAAGCCGCCCAGGCGGCGTTCCCGGAAGGCGAGGCGAAGGTCATTCAGGTCTCTGACGGAGGGGAAGGATTCTCGACTGTCCTCACGGAAAGCCTGGGAGGGTATTTCAGGACGGTTTCCTGCCACGATCCGCTCGGCAGGCCAATCAGCGCAGGCTACGGGGTGGTCAACAACGGAAAGACGGCTGTCATCGAAACAGCGGCGGCCTCAGGCCTGGGACTTCTCCGCAAGGAAGAACTGAACCCGTCGCTGGCCACATCCTACGGCACCGGAGAACTGATCTCGGACGCTCTCGGACTCGGAGTCGAGGAAATCTGGCTGGGACTCGGCGGAAGCGCCACCTGCGACGGCGGGACGGGGATGCTCGAAGCGTTGGGCTACCGGTTCATCACCGCCGGAGACGCACACCGAATCCTTCGCCAAATAGTAGGACTGGATGCGACGCAAAGAGACAAACGGCTGGATCACTGCAAGATAACAGGATTCTACGACGTATCGGTCCCGTTCTGCGGGGCTGGAGGAGCGGCGAGGATGTTCGCCCCGCAGAAAGGCGCTGATCCGGGAATGGTCGAAAAACTGGACCGCTGGATGAGCGGCCTATGCGAGATCTACTCGAATTTTTCCGGAAAAACGGTCGCCACCCTAAACGGAGCCGGAGCGGCGGGAGGAATCGGCGGAGCGCTGGGCGGAGTGTTGGGAGCGTCGATGACACGGGGAATAAGCCGGGTGCTGGACATCCTCGACGCAGGAAATGAAATGAAAAACTGCGACCTCGTCATCACCGGCGAGGGAGGCTCGGACCGGCAGACCCTGTGCGGGAAAGTACCCCAAGGGGTTCTTGAATATCTCGACAGACATTCCGCAAAGGGCGGAAGGCCTCAGATAGTACTGATCGCCGGTCAGGTCACCGACCGCCAGGCGCTTTTGGACGCAGGTTTCGACGTCGTTATGCAAATCACGCCAGACGGAACGCCGCTGAGCGAGGCTCTCGACCCGAGTATGGCCAAAGCCAACATAACCCGTTCGTTAAAGGAATATCTCAACGACCGTCCGACGCTCCCAAAACCTCGCGGATCTTGGGGATAAGCAGGGAGAGGACATATTCATATTCCATAAAATGCGTGCCGTCATAAACGGTCCAGGTGCCGCCGCCGAACCACTTTTTCCAACTGCGGACAGAGACCACGCCGCTGCGACGGTAGTGGTCGCGGGTGCCGAAGAAAGCGTGGAAATAGTCCTTGCTCCCGTTGCGTGGAGTGTTCTGAAGAGCGTCGCCCAGAACCTTTTTCCATTTTCTCAGCGGCCTGTAGGTGAAATGAAGTCTCTGACGGTCACCTGGTTTCGGGCGATATATTCTGTCGAACAGAGCGGTCACGCCCGGAATCAGAGTCAGCCACGCCAGAGCCACAAAATACCTCGGAGCGTTCAGTGAAGGAGAGACAAAAAGATGAGGATATCCCCTCAACGCTATGGCGTGTGTCGCTCCCATACTCTCCCCTATCACAAGATCCGGGCGCACTTCCTCCGCCCAGGCCGACAGCTGGGTCCGGGCCAGTTCCGGATCGAAATCGTACGTCCGGATGACCACCTCGAACCCGTCACCCAGATTATCTTTCAGAATGGACGGGATACGACTGTCGCCGCCCCCGCCCATTCCGTGCACATAAAGCACCACATACTTTCCGTTCTCGTTCATATTTACGGGAAGTATCGGCTATTTTCTTGTCACCAGATCACCCATCGCCAGATTGATCAGTACATAGCCGAGGAAACTGGACAGAAAGATGAATGACCAATGAGAGCGTTCCACGAGAGCGATGACCACCGACAGACCGGCGATGACTAAAAAGGCCACTCTCTTGGCCACCTCAAGTTTAGAGGCCTTTTTGCCGCCTCCGAACTTCATTGAGAACATCGGAATCTCGCTCACTAAAAGGAAGCACAGAACCACTGTCAGAACCGGGATGAACACAGGCCCGGCGCACCACGCCGCAAGAAAGCTGTCCGGCCTCACTGTCACCAATGTGGCGAGAGATCCGCAGATCATCGCGGCAGCCGGAGTCGGAAGTCCGATGAAACTGT
>CAYZKZ010000093.1:0-11414 GCA_964479325.1 uncultured Muribaculaceae bacterium | reverse complement strand
CCTGGCCCTGTAGTCATCCTTGAAGACAAGCTTGATCTTTCCGGAATCAAGCAATCCGAAAAGGAATTTCTCCACCAAGGTTATGCTGTCACGGACGGCTGAATTATCTACGGAAAGCACGTCAGGATATTCATCCCTCATCGTGAAGACGCAGGTGGAAGAGGTCGCCACAATCGGAAGTCCCTCACCCACAGCCTTTTCAAAGACGGCCACATTGTGCTTGGCGTGCTTCGTGGCACCGTTCCACATTCCATTGGAAATCATCGCCACACCGCAGCACTTCTCGTCTAAAAGCCTTACCCCATAGCCTACGGCGTTCATCACCTTGACGAAGGCCTTGCCGACCTCCGGCTGCTGGAACTCAGTCGAGCATCCGTGGAAGAAAGCCACCTGCTTTGAATATACCTTCTGAGCCTCCTCGGCCTCTTTCCTGAACCAGGACTCGAAACCGTGGGCACGGTATTTCGGAAAAGTCCTGTGGCTGTCGATCTTCAGGGTAGCGTCCATCACAGCCTTGACCGGCTTGGAAGCCACCATAAAGTTGACGACCGGAGCGAAAGGCCTCGCCATCTTGCCCATAAAGTCAGTGCTGGCCAGAAGACGGTCGCGCAATCCTGGAGTCGCAGTGCTGAAACGACGACGGGCCGAATGGATCAGGTCGGCGATCTTCACACCGGAAGGACAGGCGACCTCGCAACGCTTGCAGTTCATACAGTACTTGAGGTTCTCGTCGAAGAAATACTTGTTCTTCAGGCGGAGTCTCTCTCCGTCCGGACCTGCTTGCTTCGGGCCTGGATATGACGGATTTACAGCGACTACCGGACAGTAGGCGGTACAGATCGTACACTTTATGCACTGTTCGAAATTATTGAAACTTATGTTTTTCTCCTGCATAGTCCAATCTAAAATCTAATGAAAAATGAATATGTACGCCTACTTTCCAAGAATGCTGTCCGCCACGCTGAATGCCGTCATTATCGAGACACCCGCTCCGCTGCCTTCGGCAAGAGGATTGCACCCGCCGACCTCTGACCCGATGACATAGAGATTCTCAACCGCGGACTGATCCTTGAACGCCCGGAATTTCGAGTCGGTCCTGACTCCGAAACCAGTGTAGTTCTGCTTGGCGAAGAAATTCTCGTCGTACCACTCATTCCTCTCGTGAGGATAGTCCACATCAAGTCCGAACACCGGTTCGCTCACCTTGTCCGGAGAGGCGACAAGACCTTTGCCGAAAAGGTTACCGCTGGCCAAGACGAAATCGTCGGCCTCAATGCGGATTTCGCCGAGATTGGCGGTGCGCAGACTGACGACCCTGTTCCCGTCGAACTGCGGGCAGGCAGCCTCGTCTCCCTGAAGGAAAGTACCCCCGGCAGCCTCAAAAGCCTTCTTCAAGGCCCTCTGCGTACGGATTCCCGGCACGGAAGGAGGAGTTGTCCCGATGAAGACGACCTTAGCCGGAATCATCTCTCCGATCCACTGCATAATGACAGGATTCTCGAAACCGAAGACCTCAGGAAGAACCACGACATCCTCGCCGTCGAGCATATCCTTCACCTTGCGGGCAAACTGTTTCCAGTTCTCCTCACGGCTCATCACCCTTGCGATGTTCACGGAGCGCATCTCGGCGGGATTCCTTCGGAGATTCTCGACCTCTTCCAGTTTGACGGACTCGATACGGCAGGCTGTACCCCTCTTCTCAAGCCCCTCAGCGATGAAGCGGGTGTTGAAATCCAAGAATCCGGAGAAGTTCACAATCAATGCCTTGCCACCTATCTTCTCATCCTTTGATGAAAGAAGGGTCACCTCATCCATAGCCAGCCAGGCAGGCTTAAGCGTGCCGAGGGCGGTGATGCGGTAGCCGTTGACCGGTTGGTGAGCCTGTCGAAGCAGAGGCGCAGCGTCACCAGAGATCGGTTGGTGAGCCTGTCGAACCAAGCGGGGTTCGGGCGCTTCGACAGGCTCAGCGACCGAAGCGGCGGAATGAAGGCCGACACCGCAACCGGAGAAAAACTCCGGGACCGCGGCGGCATATTCAGAAACCTTCGAAGCTCCTATCTTTGCATAAGGATGCTCCGCTGGCAGTGAGTCAATCGCCGAAAGCGGCTCGCTGACTTCGGTACCGTCCGGCAAGCGCCCTAAAAGGCCAAAAGCTCCGGAAGAAAAATGCAGGGCGTTCTGCCCGGCGGAGACAATCAAACACTTCTTTCCCTCTTTCTGCAACCTTATTCCGCAGACAAGCGAAGAAAGACCGCCACCTATTAATATAACGTCAAATCTCATAAGCCAAACCTTCTAAATTTCTTCACCAAGTCCCATAACCTCTGAATATACCCACTGGGTGTAGGCGCTTTCCCTGAGTGTCTCTCCCCAGCCGACAGGGTACATTCCTTTCCATCTCTCACCAAGGAACGACTTCAGATCCTCGCGCGCCTTGGCTGTGCATTTATTGGCCTTGGCAAGCCGTCCGGCAGCCCTGCAAGCGCAAAGCTCGCCCTGGCAGGTTCCCATTCCGAAACGGGTACGTCTTCTCAAGTCAACCAGATTGTTGACATCCAAGTTCTCGATGGCTGAATCGACCTCCGAGACCGAAACCTCCTCGCACTCACAGACAAGGCTTCCCTTGATGTCCCCGTCGAAATCAAGATTCGCCGCCTGTGTTCCGAAACGTCCGACAGAAGCCTTCTGAACCATTGTAGGAGTCTCCCAGATCTTCTTCGAGATCTCCTCGATTCCTCCAGGCTCTGAGCCAGGAAGCGGTGTCTCGGCTGTCACGCAGCGCTTATCCACGCCAAGCTTCTTGCAGACAGCGTCAGCGGCCATCTCGCCCATAAGCCTGTAGGTCATCAACTTGCCACCGGTGATGCTGATGAAGCCCTTGATGCCGTCACGGGTCTCGTGGTCAAGACAGACAATTCCGCGGCTGATGTTTCGGCCGCTCGGATCGTTGTCGGCTGAGACCAGAGGACGGACTCCCGCATAAGCCCTCAGCACACGGGTATCGGCCAGACAAGGGGCAAGTTTAGCGCCCTCGGTCAAAAGCAGATCGACCTCGTCAGGGGTGACACGAAGATGGTCGCACTCCTCGTAAGGAACTCTTGTAGAAGTTGTTCCGATCACGCAGACGGTGTCTCCAGGGACAAGGATGTCAGCATTGGCCGGCTTGCGGCAACGGTTGATGACAACGCTGTTGACCCTATGGGCAAAAATCAGCAGAGCGCCCTTCGCCGGGAACATACTTATGTTAGCACCGGCCATCTGGGCGATGTGGTGTCCCCAGATGCCACCGGCATTGACCGTGACAGGGGCGTAGTACTCCGTCACGACACCTGTGTGGTGATCTAGAACCTTGACTCCCTTGATGGTGTCCTGCTCCTTGATGAACTCCAGGACTTCTGAATATACCAACACCTTGGCTCCGTGCATCTTGGCGTCGAACACATTGGACGCGCAGAGCCTGAACGGATCCACAGACCCGTCCGGAACCTTTACCGCTCCGATCAGAGCCGGATTGACGGAAGGCTCCATCCTTCTCGCCTCCGCCGGATCGATCACCTCCGCCTGAATTCCGGCGGCGAGACAAGCCTTCACGAAGGTGTCCTGATAGGCAAGGTCATCCTCAGGGAGGGTTATGAACAATCCTGAAGTGTCATCCACGCAGTGACGCGCGATTTTCTTCAGGATCATATTCTCCTTTATACATTCCGTGGCGGATTCCTGGTCGGTCACGGCATAACGCGCGCCGCTGTGGAGAAGTCCGTGGTTTCTTCCGGTCGCCCCCGTGGCGATGTCGAAACGCTCAATGAGCAAGACTTTCAATCCCCTGAGCGCACAGTCCCTTGCCGTGCCGGCTCCGGTGATTCCTCCGCCTACGATTATGACATCATATTCATTCATCTTAAAATCCTGTATATTGGTTAATTTTATGCCTTAATGATGTGGACAGGCTGACCGGATTGTAGCTGTCCGAACGGTCAAGCCATTCCAGCGCAAGCTTAGGCTGGCCACTCATAAAACACCCTAAAGCGATGTTATAGGCAGCGCAGGCCTTCTTCTCGTCACTCCTGCACTTCAAAAGTTTAATCCATTGATTGATCGCGTCTTCCCATTTGTAGGAATAGGCATACTCGGCTCCCTTGTCCCAGGCATCCTCTCCCCCGTCGTAATAGATGACATAGAAATCATCCGCCTTCCAGGTGGAGACGAAAGTGTTCGCGGCCGTGTAGCCAGCCCTTTCGGCTCCAGCCGAGATGTTGGTCCAGACCTTCCTTGTCACCTCGTCCTTTGTGACCTTGCCGTCGCTGTAAACCTCCACGCTGAAATTGCGCTTTCCGGCGAAACCATAGACCCTGTCCTCCTTGTTCATCGAATCATAGACGTAGATTCTTGTGGAGAAAGGCACGGAGGCTATGCTGACGAATGACGAGTCTGCCGGGAGATTCCTTCCAGTGGCTCTCACCGGATCTTTGACAGCAGGAATCCCAAGCTCAGGGATGTCGATGACAAAGACCACATCCTTGCCTGTCTCCATAACAAGACTCTGCAAGGAATCCTTTGAGGAATAGTTGGTTCCGGAGCCGCCTTCGGCCGTGAACAGCTCGACGGCCCGGTTTCCTCCGAAATAATCCTCCTCAAGTCTTGAGGCGAAACCGGCGGCGGCCGAAGCGTTGAACGACGTGTCGCGCGGGTTGCCGTCAGTCAGATAGACGACAGCCAACGACTTTCCGGCCAGGTTAAGACCGGACTTGGACGGCCCGCGCATCTCGGGGCTGACCACAAAGGCCTGCGGCGCACAGGAAACCAACGCAAATAAAGCGGTGGCGACCAACAATGAAGACTTTTTCATAATATAGTATTTAAACCGGAACAGCGATGAGATCGTACTCATCCGCACCGGTGATCCTCACGTTTATGAACCGGCCGCACAGATCCTCGGCGGCGACACCACCGAAGTCCCGCGCCTCATACTTGACGACAATCTCTCCGTCAACCTCCGGACTCTCGTACTGACTCCTACAGATCAGGACTCCGTCCGCATAGTCATCGACAATCACACGTTCCTCTTTGCCCACACGGGATTTGTTGAAAGCCAAAGAGATGCCGCTCTGGACACTCATCAGTTCAGAAAGACGGCGCTCCTTCTCCTTGCCAGACACGGAATCGCGGAAGTTCTCCGCCCCGTAAGTGCCTTCCTCCTCGGAGTACTTGAACGCTCCGAGACGCTCGAACCTTGCCTCGCGGACAAAGTCCAGAAGCTCGGCGAACTCTTTCTTGCCCTCGCCCGGATGTCCCACGATCATTGTGGTCCTCAGGACGACTCCGGGAACTTTCTCACGGAGTTTACGGATCAGGGTTCTCGTCCATTCGCCGTTTACGTGACGGCGCATCTTGTCCAGAACCTTGTCGGAGATGTGCTGCAACGGAATGTCCAGATACTTGCAGACCTTAGGGTTGTCCGCCATCTCCTGAAGAACATCCTCCGGGAAATCGGCCGGATAGGAATAATGGATTCTGATCCACTCTATCCCCTCCACTGCTGACAACCTGCGGATCAGCTCGGCCAAAGCGCGGCGTCTGTACAGATCCAGACCATAGTAGGTTGTGTCCTGAGCTATCAGTATCAACTCCTTGACACCGTCCTTGGCCAAAGCCTCGGCTTCCGCGACCAGATCATCCATCGGGACAGAGCGATGCGCTCCCCTGATGAAAGGAATGGCGCAGTAGGAGCATCTCCTGTCGCAACCTTCAGAAATCTTCAGATAGGCATAAGCCTGTCGATCGGTCCTAAGCCGCGCCGGATTCTTGACAGGAACACAACCCAAGGCCTTGACAATCGGGTCAAGGTCCCTGGCTCCGAACCAATAGTCAACTTCAGGAATCAGATCAGGCATCTGAGAGAGATACCTCTGCGAGAGGCATCCGAAAACCATAAGTTTTCCGACCTCCCCGGCCTTCCTGCGAGCGGCGGCGGCAAGGATGGTCTGAACCGACTGCTCCTTTGCGTCACCGATGAAACCGCAGGTGTTGATAAGAAGCACATCGACAGGCCCCGTCTCATCCTCGGGCAGAATCCGCAAGGAATCCTTGACCTGTGAGAGAAGATGCTCTGTGTCAACTGTGTTCTTGGAACAACCTAAAGTTATGACTTGAAGTGATTTCACTATTCGTTCGCCTTATCCTCGGCATTTGTCTCCTCCTCTGCGGAAGCCTCCTCACCGGCAGCCTCCTCAGGGTTCACGAAATCAAATGACGCGTATTCCTTTATCTCTGCGTACCAATCCACGACCTTCCTCATATGTGAGACATAGAAGCGATCCTCGTCGTAGTCCGGCAAAGCTTTCTTGAACAATGACTTCAACTCTTCAGAAGCCGCCTTTGAGGTCGGAGCGGCATCCTCTCCGAGAACCTCTTTCAACTTCAGGAAAACCTCCTGAAGCTTGACCTCGCCATCCGTGGTGTAGATCGAGATGTCAGCCAATGTCGTGATGCGGCTCTTGGCGTCAGCCACAGTCCTCTTCCTGTCGGAAAGAGCCTCGATGATGACACCGTTACGGGCCTGAGCCACGTACTCGAACAGGCCGTGACGACCTGAGATGGAAAGAATTTTCGAAAGATCTGTTTTCATATTCAAATAACTAAAAAATTTACATCAGCAAAATTCAAGCCCGCTGAAAACCTTTTCGGTCTCCGTCTTCAGGCAGGCCAATGTTCCGTTGTTGCGGATGACGGCATCCACTTTTGAGATGTCAAAGCGCTGCAGCGCGATTCTTTGCAGAATCTTGTCGGCGGCGACTCCGTCACGGACGCAGGCCCTTTCAACCCTTGTCGCCAACGACGCTTCAACCATCACCACCCTGTCAACAACGGACAGAAACAGGGGTTTGTCCAAGATGATGGCTGACTCCATAACGCAGAAAGGCTCTTTCCCGAAAAAAGTCTCGGAATCGGCCATTCCTTCAAAACGGGCGCTCTGCAAGGCGTTCCATCTCCGGAAATCGTTCAGCACGGCCGGATGGACTATGCCCTCCAAAGTCCTGAGCTTTTCCTGTGAGGAAAAGACTATTGAAGCCAGTTTGGAACGGTCAAACGATCCGTCCGGCAGTCTCAGACCGCACCCGAAGGCCTCCTCGACCTCATCAAGGATGGAGTCGTCTTTGGAATAGAGACCTTTGGACGCGGAATCCGAATCATAGACAGGGATTCCACGCGCGGAAAGGACAGCGCAGACAGCGGACTTGCCGCTTCCGATTCCTCCTGTGACAGCGACTGTCCTCATCATCTTCCCTCCTCCACACATTCAAACACCTCCGGAGTCACCGTACACTCGATCACTCCCTCCGGAATCCTTGAGGCGTGCGCGATGCACTTTCCTCCGATGGAATTCCTGAAATCGGCGTAGTCGATGTAGAAATGGACTCCGTCAGTCGGATCCTGCGACAGCGGGAATGCGCATTTGAACACTACCGTGGCCGTCGATGGATAGACAGAAAGCTTTCTTCCGGCGGGAACGTTACGGACACCGATGGAGACCTCCGAACGGATCTCGACATAGCGGGTCACGTCCAATGAATAGTTCACCTCGGTCTCGGACATTCTCACTCCGGACATCGGCTCAAGCCGTACCACACCGTGGGCACTGGACTTGAGGTTCAGCAAGTCAATCGTTCGGGTGAACACCCTGTCGATGTTCTCCAGATGGAAAGGCTCTCCGTAGATCGTGACCGAGTCCGGCTGGAGACGGATCTGCCCCATAGCCATATACTGAGGCTTGAAGCTCAGGACCTGCACGGCCTGGACAGGGACCCTCTTGTTGTTCTCGAACGGGAAACGGAACTGCACATTATCGGACAGGAACGACTCCAGACGTACGCCGTCTCCG
This sequence comes from uncultured Muribaculaceae bacterium, assembly GCA_964479325.1. GTDB lineage: Bacteria > Bacteroidota > Bacteroidia > Bacteroidales > UBA932 > Cryptobacteroides. Next base: position 3,535 of record CAYZKZ010000093.1, on the reverse strand, counting down.
AATATCTCGGTGACATAGTTGCCGAGTTCGGCCGCCGTGATGTAGAACAGTTCCCCGTCCTTGTGATGAAGATCCTTCTCGTCGAACTTGATTGTCAGAGCCTTGCGCTTGGCCTGATGACGGATTCTCAGGAGAGAGAAACCCGACGTGCGGCATCTGGCCGCTATCATACTGGAATTGGACGAAACGTTGGAGTGACCCTCGATGTTGCATTGGGCCACGACCGGCACTCCGAGCGTGTCGGAATAGTCCAGGGAAAGATTGTGGATCAGCCAGATACTGAACGCAAGCAAGAGAGACATCAGAAAAACTGAGATGTCTCTCCCGTCAAGATGCAGTCTTCCCAGCAGTTTATGCAGACGTTCCTTCCACATCCTACAGCCAGAAAAGCAGCCCTTTACTGCTGTTGAGCGTCCTGCGTGTAGTCTCTTACAAGGGAATTCTTGTCAACCCTGAGCTTCACGTCGCCATCTACCTTGATAAGCACGGACCTGTCCTTGATCTCATCAACCGTACCGTAGATTCCGCCGGCGGTGACAACCTTGTCGCCTTTCTTGAGACCGTTGCGGAACTTCTCAAGTTCCTTCTGCTGCTTGCGCTGCGGGCGGATCATAAACAGCCACATAATCACAAACATAGCGATGATCATAATCCAGAAAGCGCCACCGCCGCCCGCCTGTGGCTGTCCGGCGGCTGCCGGAGCCTGAGCCTGAAGCAGGATGAAAGTAAGAATGTTCATATCTAAAAATTAAAGTTATATGTTTACAAATTTAAGCAATTTTTTCGGTCTTCACTATATCGCCTTCCTCAATTTGCTTTTTGATGAGGCGGTCGAGCAGGCCGTTCACGAAAGAGCGGCTCTTCGGCGTGCTGTAGAACTTCGAGATCTCGACATATTCATTGATGGTGACGCGGACCGGCATCGAAGGGAAAGCCTTCGCCTCGGAGAGTCCCATCACGATCAGCACCGTGTCGGTCGTGAAGAGGCGGTCCTTCTCCCACTGCGACGTGCTTTCCGCAACAAGCGGGGCGTACTTGCCGTAGCAGGTATATGCCGAACGGAGAAGCTTATAGACGAACGCCTTGTCGCTATCGACGGCCTTGTCCTGAATCATCTCGCTGCGGTAGAGCGGCGGAAGCGTCCACCTTCCCTCCCTCGCGAGCGCCTTGAGCGTGTCGCAGCAGACTGTCAATGAATATGCAAGGTCGTCACACCAAAGGATGGAGAGATCCTCAAGGATCTTCTCCAGCTCGACGTTGTCCACAAACTCCTCTTCGAATATTCTCGTGAACAGCCTGACATCCTCCTCGAAGGAACTCTCCGGAGCGGACATATACTCCTTGAAGTACTCCTTGGAGCAGATTGAGTCATAGACACTCCTGACCAGAGCGTCGTAGGGCTCCCAGGAAAGCTTCCGGCGGGAGATGATCTTCTGGAAGTCAGGATCACGCTCAAGCAGCGGAGCGATGGAGTTGCGGACAAACTTGAGGTTCGGATTCCTCTCCTCCTCGGTCGGATTGAACTTGTTCCTCGCGTTCTCTATTCTCGTCCGTGCCTCGGCGGTGAGGTAAGGGATGATGTCTAACATAAAGAGATACAAAGACCTGGTGGCCTCGCAGGAGGACTCCAGCATCGACTCGGCCTCAGGGAGGGTCATCGACGGATTCTCCGCATAGCTGTAGAGCACTTTGAAAGCCTTTATTCTCAGGATTCGTCTATTGAGCATAATTCCTATAAAATTTTATGCAAAGATAACACACAATTTCAGATTTTTCTTAAATTTGTGCGGATAACAAAACATTCAGCGCAAGATGTACAAAGATGACTACGAGCGGCCGAATTACGCTGACCGCAACTCAGAGGACGTTTACTCGAAGCCTGTAAGGGCCGGAAAGAGGACGTATTTCTTCGATGTCAAGACCACTAAGGGTAACAACGACTACTACCTCACCATCACGGAAAGCAAGCGCAGGCAGGAGGCCGACGGCAGCTTCTCGTTCGACAAGCATAAGATATTCCTCTATAAGGAGGACTTCGACAAGTTCCAGGAAGGACTTTCAGAGGTTCTTGAATATATGAAAAAGAATCTTCTTCCGGATGTTCCTGAACACACCGGCGAGACTTCCGGCCAGAATGACGCCGAAGGGGACGGGAACTCTTTCAGCGATGTAAGATTCGAGGAACTGTAGTTTTTGAGCCATCCGGTCTCTGACGACCGCCACACAGTGTTCTCTCCTATTTCAGGAGGGAACTTTTTTTATTGTTTGCTTTGAACTTTGACCATTTTGGACTAAATTAGTGGTTTGATAACTTTTGTTGTCGAAAATTGTTTGTCAAACACATAAAAAACACTGAAAAATGAGCAAAGAAATGTCCAGACGCTCCTTTCTGAAGACAGGAACGGCAGTGGCCGCCGGAATCGCGGTGGCTCCGAACATCATCATCGCCGGAGAGAAGACTCCTAAGAAAGAGAAGAAAAAGAAGGTCGCCGCAAACGACAAGCTTAACATTCTCGGAGTCGGAATCGGAGGCCGCGGAGCGGCTGACCTCGCCGAGATGGAGACCGAGAACATCATCGGACTCTGCGATGTCGATTGGAAGTACGCCGACCACGTTTTCAACAAGTACCCTCAGGCCAAGAAGTACAATGACTACAGGGTGATGTACGACGAGATGCTCGACAAGGCCGACGCGGTGATGATCGCCACGGCCGACCACACGCACGCCATCATCGCCGCCCAGGCTATGGCCGCCGGAAAGCACGTCTATGTTGAGAAGCCTCTGACCCTCACAGTCTATGAGGCCAGACTTCTGACCAAGCTTGCGGCGAAGTACCGCGTGGCCACACAGATGGGTAACCAGGGAGCGTCCAACGCCGGCACAAGAAAGGCGATCGAATGGCTCTGGAACGGAGAGATCGGAGAGGTCAAGAGAGTTGACTGCTTCACAGACCGTCCTATCTGGCCTCAGGGTCTCGAAAAGCCGACCAAGGAGGAGGCGATTCCTTCCACACTCAACTGGGAGTCATTCATCGGACCTGCCCCTATGCGTCCTTACAACTCCATCTACACTCCGTGGAACTTCCGCGGCTGGTGGGACTTCGGAACAGGCGCTATGGGTGATATGGCCTGCCACATTATGCACGTTCCGTTCAAGGGTCTGAAGCTCGGCTACCCTACAAAGGTAGAGGCAAGCTCCACGAATGTGCTCACAGACTCCTGCCCGAGCGCCGAGATGATCCACCTCACTTTCCCGGCAAGGGAGAATATGTCCAAACTGGCTATGCCTGAGGTTGACATCCGCTGGTACGACGGCGGACTGAGGCCAGAGATCCCGAAAGGACTTCCTGCCGGATTCGACCTTAACATCAGCGGAGGATGCAGCATCTTCTACGGAACAAAGGACATTATGATCGCCGGAACCTACGGCAGGGATCCGATTCTCGTTTCAGGAAGGAAGCCTGAGGTGCCTCACGTACTCCGTGAGATCACGGTTTCCCACCAGCAGGACTGGATTCGCGCCTGCAAGGAAGAC